>DATCLV010000134.1:0-4965 GCA_036563745.1 Acidimicrobiales bacterium
CGAACCTGCCCCCGAAACGGGGAGCCGGCTCCCCGTTTCGGGGGCAGGTTCGCGGAGCTCACGAGCCGAGGACGAGGTGGAAGTCACCGAACTCGTGACCCGCGAACCCGCAGGCGACGGCCCGCTCGTAGCTCTGGTCGAGGAGCTCGCGGCCGGCGACCGCCTCGACCAGCAGCAGGTGGGAGGCCTCGGGGTCGTGCCAGCCGCTCAGCAGGCCGTCGACCACCCGGACGCCGCGCTCGGGGGTGATCACCAGGTCGGTCCAGCCGGCACCCGGCCGCACCCGACCCTCCTCGTCGGCCACCGTCTCGATCGCCCGCGTGGCGGTCGTCCCGACGGCGATCACCCGCCGTCCCTCGCGCCGGGCGTGCTCCACGGCCGCCGCGGTCGCCGGGGGCACCGCGTAGCGCTCGGGGTAGGGGGTCTCGTCGGCCTCCGGCGACGCGACGCCGGTGTGCAGGACGATCGGGGCGATCACCACGCCCCGGCTCACCAGCCGGGTCACCAGCTCGGGGGTGAACCCGCGCCCGGCCGACGGCATCTCCGCGCTGCCGGGCACCGTGGCGAACACGGTCTGGTACGCCGACAGCGGCCAGGGCCGGGCGTCGCGCCCGTAGCGGATCGGGCGACCGAACCGCTCGAGGTGCTCGTCCAGCGGCCGGGGCAGCCGCAGCCGCGCCACCCACAGCCGCACGGGTGCCGGCCGCCGGGCGACGGGCCCGGACGGACCGACCGGGCGACCGGCCGGCGTCTGCGGCGACGTCCGGCGGACGTGGCCGTCGGGGCGGTAGGGCTCGATGAGGTCGAGCCGGGCGCCGCCAGGGAGCAGGACGGGCCGGTCGGGCGGGAAGTCGAACCACGGGGTGCTGCCGGCGCCGTGCCGGTGCCGGGGCTCGACCACCCAGAGGTCCTCGCCGTCGAGCCGGGTCGACAGGTGGACGACCAGCCCGCCCTCCACGTCGGGCGTCGGGGTCACGTCGCCGACGCCGTCGGCCACCAGCGCCGCGGGCAGCGTGGCCGAGGTGTTGACCACCAGCACGTCGCCGGGGACGAGGAACGCCGGCAGGTCGGCCATCGTGGCCTCCACCAGCCGCCCGTCCTCGCGCCACGCCACGAGGAGGCGGGCGTCGTCGCGGCGCCCGCCGGTGAGGTCGAGCGGGGCCCGGGGCGCCAGGGGCGGCGCCGTCGCGGGGGCGCTCACGATCCGCTGCCCGCCGTGGCGGCGACCGGCAGGGCGCGGGCCTGGTAGCGGCCGCTCGGCAGGCCGGCGTCGCCGGTGAGCAGCGCCCGCAGCCCGGGCACGCTCGTCTCCGGCGGCGGCAGGTCGGAGATGTCCTGCCCGGGCGCGGCCTCCTGGTACATCTGCGTGCGCATCTCGCCCGGGTCGACCCGGTACACGAGCAGCTCCGGCCGCTCGACGGCCACCACGGCGAAGGCCTGCTCCAGCGCCGCCTTGGACGCGCCGTAGCCGCCCCACCCGTGGTACGCCTCGGTGGCGGCGTCCGAGGTGATCGCGATCACCCGGGCGCCGTAGCGGAGGTGGGGGAGGAGGTCCTGGGTCAGCGCGACCGGGGCGATCACGTTGACCTCGAACGTGCGACGCAGCGCGTCGACCGGCGTGTCGAGCACGTCGGGCAGAGGGCTGGGGCCGAGGGTGCCGGCGTTGAGGACGAGGGCGTCGAGGCCGCCGAGGGCGCCGGCGGCCTGGTTCAGCGCCTCCCGGTGGGCGGGGTCGGCGACGTCCCCGGGCACGGCCCGGACGGTCGTCAGCGCCGACAGCTCGTCGGCGACCGCCCGGAGGGCGTCGGCGCCGCGGGCGTCGACGACGAGCTGCCAGCCGGCGGCGGCGAGGTCCCGGGCCAGCGCCAGGCCGAGCCCCCGGGAGGCCCCGGTGATGAGGGCGGTGGGCGTGTGCTGCATGCCCGCGACGCTACGAACGCCCTGGTCAGGCCCCATCGGCCCCGGGACGGGTTCTGCCTGGTCCCGAAGTCCTACGGGGACCTCCGCCTTCGGGCCCGGGGACTACGACCTGTCGGCGGTGACCCCGTGCCGCACGGCGAAGAGGGCGGCCTGGGTGCGGTCGGTGACCCGCAGCTTGGTGAGGATGCTGCTCATGTGGGTCTTGACCGTCTTCTCGGAGACGTAGAGGGCGTCGGCGATCTGGCGGTTCGACATGCCCTCGCCGAGGAGCGCGAGGACCTCCCGCTCGCGGGGCGTCAGCTCGGCGAGGCGGTCGTCGACGGCGGGCCGGGCGGCGGTCGCCCGGTCGAGCACCCGGGGCGCCACCGCGGGGCCGAGCACGCTGCCGCCCTGGTGGACGGTGCGGACGGCGGCCTCCAGGTCGGCGGGGTCGACGTCCTTCAGCAGGTAGCCGGACGCGCCCGCCCGCAGCGCGGGGAGCACCTGGTCGTCGCCGACGAAGCTGGTCAGCACCAGGAGCCGGGGCGGGTCGGGCAGCTCCCGGATCCGGCCGATGGCCTCGATGCCGCCGCCCGGCATCATCAGGTCGACCAGCACGACGTCGGGCGCCAGGTCCTGGGCGGCGGCGACCGCCTCGTCGGCCGTGCCGGCCTCGCCCACGACCTCGATGCCGGGCCGCGTCGAGAGGAACGACCGGAGGCCCTCGCGGACCACCGGGTGGTCGTCGGCGACCACCACCCGGATGGCGGCCGCTCCGGTTGGGGTGCCGTCGCCGTTCGGGGTGCCGGGCGCGTCAGCCATGGGGGACCTCCGCGGTGACACGGGTGCCCTTGCCGGGCGCCGAGTCGACGTGCAGGCGCCCGCCGAGCGCCCGGGCCCGCTCGAACATCGACGTGAGCCCGAGGCGGCGGCTGCGGACGGCGAGCGCGGAGGGGTCGAAGCCGACGCCGTCGTCCTCCACCGCCACCTGCACGACCCGGCGCGCCGGGTCGTCCCGCAGGCGCACCACGAGCTTGGTGGCCTCGGCGTGGCGCACGACGTTGGCCACCGCCTCCTGCACGATCCGGAAGAGCTGGCGCTCGGTCTCGGCGGGCAGGTCGGGGCACGACCCGTCGAGGTCGACGGCAACGGTGAGGTCGCTGGTGCGCTCGAGGAGGGCGAGCTGCTTGCGGAGGGCGCCGTCGAGGCCGTCGGTGGCGAGGTCGGGCGGCCGCAGGTCGTAGATCAGGGCCCGCAGCTCGCCGAACGCCTCGTCGAGCAGCCGGCTGGCGCGCCCGAGCCGCTCGGTGGCCATCCCGACGTCGGGCTGGTCGGCGGCGAGGGCGCCGGCCGCGGTGCGGACCGCCAGGCGGGCGCCGAACAGGGTCTGGGTGAGGGCGTCGTGGAGCTCGCGGGCGATGCGGTCGCGCTCGCCGGCGACGCTCAGCTCCCGGCTCTCCTCGTAGAGGCGGGCGTGCTCGACCAGCACGGCGGCGTGCGGGGCGAAGACGCTGACCAGCTGCTCGTCGGTGGCGTCGAAGGCGGGGGCGCCGACCTTGTCGGTGAGGTAGAAGGCGCCGATGATCTCGCCCCGCAGCAGGATCGGGTAGCCGAGGAACGACCGCATGTCGGGGTGGCCCCGCGGCCACCAGCCCCGGAAGCGGGGGTCCTGGCGGATGTCGGGGGTGCGGTACGGCTCGGGCTGGGTGAGCATGGCGTCGAGCAGCCCGTGCGACCGGGGCAGCGGGCCCAGCGACGCCACCAGCTCGTCGTCCATCCCGTCGGTGATGAACTTGGCGAAGCCGCCCTCGCCGTCGGGCACCCCCAGCGCCGCGTACCGGGCGCCGACCAGGCCCCGGGCCCCGCACACGAGCCGCTGGAGCACCGTGTCGAGCGAGAGGTCGGTGGCGGCGCCGACGAGGGCGTCGCTGACCGCGGCCAGCGCCCGGAGGCGCACGGCCTCGGGCACGGGCTCGCCGGCGGGGGTGCCGTCGGGCCCTGGCTCAGGCCGCCCGCTCGTGGTCGGCTGCGCTCCGGTCTCCTCGCTCACCGCCGTGGAGGGTAACGGCGGCAGGCCCCCCGGCGACCCGACCACCGCCGGCCCGACCGCCACCCGGCCGACCGCCCGGCGCCGCCGCGGGGCGCTTGGGGAGCTCGACCCGGGCGAACACCGCCAGCAGCCCGGCCAGCAGCACGCCCGGCCCGACGACCCACAGCGGTCGGGCCAGCCACCAGGCCGCCGTCGGCTCGTCGCCCAGCGTGAAGCCCGCCGCCTCGTAGGCCAGCAGGAAGCCGACCAGGGCGGTCATGTGCCAGCAGAACACGGTCATCGCCACGGCGTTGGCGGCCACCACGGCCTTCCACACCGAGCGCCGCTGGAGCCACGCCCGCAGCGGGGCGGCGACGGCGAGCACGACGCCGAGCTGGAACACGGCCAGCGCCGCCACGCACGCCGTGGTCGGGAACATGTTGCTCACGTCCTCGCCCCGGACGGCGACCATCGAGCGGGAGTAGGGCCCGAACGTGGTCAGCGCCACCAGGCCGCCGAGGCCCACCAGCACCGTCGTGACGGTCGCCGAGCGCTCGCCGAACCAGCGGACCGTGCGGCACACGGCCGTGCCCGGGACCGACCAGTCACGCCACACGTAGCCGAGCTGGTGGGCGAACACCCACACCAGCGCCGAGCCGGGGAGGCCGGCGGCGTCGACGCCGGCACCGAGGCGCAGGACGTCGGCCACGGCCACGCCCGCCCCCAGCAGGACCAGCGTCGCCCAGGGTCGGGCGTCGTGGAGGCGGGTGGTCCACGGCGTCAGCGTCACGACCGCCACGTACACGCCGAGGAACCACAGCGGGACGAACACGACCATGCCCCACTCGAGCACCGAGCGACCGCCGCCGGCCCGCACCGCCAGGTCGACGATCGCCCAGCAGGTCACGTACACGGCCACGGGCCGCAGCAGCCGCTCGAACCGCTTGGCCCAGAACCGGCGGGCGCCGCCGCCCTCGCGCCGGACCGCCTCCCAGGCCGCCCGGTTGGCGTACCCGCCGACAACGAAGAACAGCGGC
>DATCLV010000136.1:0-7098 GCA_036563745.1 Acidimicrobiales bacterium
CCAGGATCGTGGAGAACAGCACCCCGAGGCCGACGCCGACCGCCGACACCAGCCACAGCGTCTCCGAGTAGAGCTCCAGGTAGCGGGCCTTGCCGGTGTCGATCGCCTCGGCCGCCGCCTTGGCCGCGGCGTCCCGGGCGACCTCCTCGACGGCCTCCCGCACCTCGTCGGTCGTCGGCACCTCGCCGTCCGCACCGGGCAGCGGCGCCTCCCCACCGTCCCCGCTGCCGGGGAGGATGCTGTCCGGGTCGGTGGGCGGGATCTCGAACGCCTCCCGGATGTCGGGCAGCGTCACCTCCTCGCCGGCCGACTCGAACCACGGCAGCACGAGCAACGCCCCGAGGAACGCGGCCAGGCCGAGCAGACCGACCAGCGCACCCAGGCCGAGCGGGAAGCCGACGCCCGGGCGACCGCCACCGCCGCTGCTCGGCTCCCGGCGGCTCCGGCCCCGGTCGGCGTCGGCCGACGACCGCACCCGGCCGCGGCGACCGCTGTCCAGCGCCGGGCGGCCGTACCCGGATCCCGGTGGGCCCTCGGGTGGGCGGCGGGGCCGGGTCGGCGGCGGGTACCGGGGATCGGGCCCCGGTCCCGGTGGCGTCGGCGGCCCCGGCGGGTAGCGAAGATCGGGCGGGTAGCCGTAGCCGCTCGGCCCCAGCCCCGGCTGCTGCGGCGGCGCGGCGGGACCGGGCCAGCCGTCGCCGACCGGGTACTGGGCCGTCCGCTCGACGGGGACCTGGTGCCGGGTCGGGGGCGGCGCCGCGGACCCGTGCGCGCCGCCCGACGGCCGCGCCGGTGTGGTCGGCCGGTCGAAGACCGACGCCGACGGGTCGTCGGGCTCGTCCAACCCCATCGGCGTCCGGAACGGGTCGTCCCGCTGACGGTCAACCCACGGGTCTCGTTCGCTCACGGCACCCCCTGGCCTTCCGGCTCCCGACTGTAGGCGACCCGGCCACGACCGGTCACCGCCTCACCGGCGCCCGACCCACCCCGACTCGCCCCGGCCCTCTGCACGGCCGCGGCGGCCGCCGCCGGCCGCGCCTCGATGCCGGGGCCGAGGTCGTGGTCGGGACCGAGGCCGGGGTCACGGTCGGGGCCAGGGTCGGGACCGGCCGCCGGGGTCGCCTCGTGGTCCGCCATCCCCCGACGTTAGGGGGCCCGTCAGGTCCGGCGGGACGCGGCCACCGTGCCCAGCAGGGCGCGGGCCCGGCGCCACTCGGCGTGCGGGACCACGGCGCCCCACTCGATCTGCCGGAAGCGGGCCGCCACCCCGTCGCCCTCGGCCCGCCGCCGGGAGGCGACGCCGGCCTTGGCGAGGCCCCACGGCGTCAGCGGCAGGCCCACCCGGCGCAGCTCCCGCCGGAGGTTGGGCCACCAGGCGACCAGGGCGTCGCCGCCGATCGTCTCGAGCTCCTCCAGCTCTCGGAGCAGCCCGAAGCGCCGCACCCGCCCGCCGACCAGGCGCTCGATCGCGAACAGCACCAGGAACACGACGCCGAGCAGCGCCACCAGCCACCACCACCGGGTGACGACGGCGACGACCGCGGCGAGCACCAGCACCGCGTACTTGACGAGGAACAGGGGCTCCAGCCAGGCCATCACCGACCGGGCGGTCAGGTAGCGGACGAGCAGCACGCCCTCCTCGGTGGGGAGCTCCAGCTCGAGCGGCCCGGCGGTCCCGTCGCCGTGGTCGTCACCGTCGGCCCCGTCCCCGCCGGCCTCGGCGGCGGCGGCCGCGCCCCGCAGCTTCCGCCCGCCCTTCGCGCCCGCCCAGGCGGCGCGCCCGATCTTGTCCCACACCGGCATCGACTCTCCCTCCCGTCCTGCCCGGTCACCGCCGCGATCCGGCTCGGGACTGTAGGCCGCCACACTGGGTGGGTGACCGACACCCCGACCTCCGGCACGACCGACGAGACCCCCGACGACAGCACGGCGACGCCGGCGACCGGCGACGGCAACGACCTCGACGCCGTCTCGCCCGACGGCAGCCCCGTGGCCGTCTACCTGGCGCTCCCGCCCGGCGACGTGCCCGACCTCGTGCACGCCGCGGTGCGGCCCGGCGGGTCGATCGTCGACCTGGGCAGCGGCCCCGGCCGCATGACCCGACCCCTGGCGGCGCTGGGCCACCCGATGGTCGCCGTCGACGACTCGCCGGAGATGCTGGAGCACGTCGGCGACGCCGAGCGGGTGCTGGCCGACGTCTACTCCCTGCGCCTCGACCGCCGCTTCGACGGTGTCCTGGCCGCCAGCCACCTCATCAACGACCCCGACCCGGCCCGCCGGGCGGCGCTCCTGGAGGTGTGCCGCGCCCACGTCGCCGACGACGGGGTGGTGCTGGTGCAGCGGCTGGAGCACCCGCCGACCGCCGGGGTCGGCCACGTGGGGCCGGTGGAGATCGAGCTCGAGCTGCACCGCCAGGACGGCTCCGAGTTCGACGCCACCGTCACCTACCGCCTGGACGGCCGGGCGTGGCCGCAGCCGTTCGTCGCC
Source organism: Acidimicrobiales bacterium (assembly GCA_036563745.1). Taxonomy (GTDB): domain Bacteria; phylum Actinomycetota; class Acidimicrobiia; order Acidimicrobiales; family VFJN01; genus DASXTK01. The sequence continues at coordinate 2,488 of DATCLV010000136.1, forward strand.
CGGGCCGTCGACGACGAGCTGCTGGCCACCGAGGCCGCGGCCGCCGGCCTGCGCTTCGACCGCTGCCTCGACGACCTCCGCGCCTGGTGCCTGCTCCTCCCCACCTGACCCCCGCCTCCGGCCAGGGCCCTGATCGGTGAGCAGTCGGTGAGCAGGAGGGGTCCAAGGGGTAGGTTGCGGGGCGGCGTGCCCGAGACCACAGGGGGGTTGTGGCGATGAAGGTGCCGTTGACCGTGCGAGACCACATCGAGCGGGCCGCGATCGTCTACGGCGACCGGGTCGGCGTGGTCGACGAGCCGGACCAGCCGGCGCCCTCCCTGGGCGAGGTCACCTACCGCCGGATCGCCGAGCTGGCCGACGCCCAGGCCGCCCGCCTCGACGAGCTGGGCATCGGGTTCGGGGAGCGGGTGGCGATCGTGTCGCAGAACTCGGCCCGCCTCCTCGCCGGCTTCTTCGGCGTCAGCGGGCACGGCCGGGTCTACGTGCCGATCAACTTCCGCCTCCAGACCGACGAGATCCGCTACATCGTCGAGCACTCGGGCGCGTCGATGCTGCTGTTCGACCCCGAGCTGGAGGCCACGGTCGCCGGCATCGACTGCGCCCACAAGGTGCGCCTCGGCGACGACGACGGCGAGCTCTACCGGCACGACGTCGAGCCCCGCCCGTGGGAGCCGGACGAGGACGCCACCGCCACCGTCAACTACACGAGCGGCACCACCGCCCGCCCCAAGGGCGTGCAGATGACCCACCGCATGCTGTGGACCAACGCCGCCACCTTCGGCTGGCACGCCGGCGTCAGCGACCGGGACGTCTACCTGCACACGCTCCCGATGTTCCACTGCAACGGCTGGGGCATGCCGTACGCCACCACGGCGATGGGCGTCCCCCAGGTCGTGCTGCGCAAGGTCGACGGCGCCGAGATCCTCCGCCGCGTCGACCGGCACGGCGTCACCCTGCTGTGCGGGGCGCCGGCCGTGGTCGCCGCCGTGCTCGACGCCGCCGCCACCTGGGACGGGCCGATCCCCGGCGCCGGCCGCACCCGCATCGTCGTCGCGGGCGCTCCGCCGCCCACCCGCACGATCGAGCGGGTCGAGGCCGAGCTCGGCTGGGAGTTCTGCCAGATCTACGGCCTCACCGAGACCTCGCCGCTGCTCACCGTCAACCGCAACCGGGCCGAGTGGGACGACCTCCCGCCCGGCGAGCGGGCGGCCCGGCTGTCCCGGGCCGGGGCGCCGGCGCTGGGCGTGCGGCTGCGGGTCGACGACCAGGGCGAGGTGCTGGCCCGCTCCAACCACGTGCTGCACGGCTACTGGGAGCAGCCCGACGCCACCGCCGACGCCATCGTCGACGGGTGGTTCCACACCGGCGACGGCGGGAGCATCGACGACGACGGCTACCTCACGATCTCCGACCGCAAGAAGGACGTGATCATCTCGGGCGGCGAGAACGTGTCGTCGATCGAGGTGGAGGACCGGCTCTTCTCGCACCCCGCCGTGGCCGAGGTGGCGGTGATCGGGGTCCCGCACGAGAAGTGGGGCGAGACCGTGAAGGCGCTCGTGGTGCTGGCGCCCGACGCCAAGGCCGACGAGGACGAGCTGATCGCCTGGTGCCGGGAGGGTCTGGCCCACTACAAGTGCCCGACCTCGGTCGAGTTCCGCGACGAGCTGGCCCGCACCGCCACCGGCAAGCTGCAGAAGTTCAAGCTCCGCGCCCCCTACTGGGAGGGCCGCACCCGCCAGGTCAACTAGCCCTCACTTCGCCCTCACTGCTCGCCCTCACTGCTCGCCCTCACTGCTCGCCCTCACTGCTCGCCCTCACTTCGCCCTCACTGTGCCCTCACTGCGAACCTGCCCCCGAAGCGGGGAGCCGGCTCCCCGCTTCGGGGGCAGGTTCGAGAACGCCGGGGTGGACGTAGGCGAGGCCGTCGGCGTTGCGGCGGAGCGCCAGGTCGTCGTGGACCCGGCCCTCCGCGTCCATCGACCGGCCGCCGGTGCGGGTCACCCACCAGTGCTCGGCCAGGCGGCGGTGGGTGGCCAGGTCGGCCGCCTGCACCAGCTCCAGCGGGCCCGTCGCCCGGGGCGGCCACGCCACCGTGCCCCGCCGTAGGAACCGGGGCCGGCGGTCGCCGAAGTCCACCGGGAGCGGGACGCCCCGCTCGTCGTAGACGGTGACGACCCGCTCCTCCCCCAGCAGCCCGCCCAGCAGGCTCGAGTCGCCGACCGTGCGGGTCGCGCCCTCGCCCCCGGCCAGCGCCACGGCGGCGTCGATCTCGGTCTGCTGGCCAGCGTCCAGGGCCCGGTGGAGCCGGTCGAGCCGGTCGCCCAGGCCCGGGGCGACGCCCTCGACGTCGACGTGGCGGTAGCGCTGGTCGTCGGCGCTCCACAGCAGCAGGCCCCAGCCACCGCCCACCCGCCGCAGCACCTCGCCCGGCGGGTAGCTCGACGCGAACGACGCCCAGTCGCCCTGCGAGGCCAGCTCGGCCACCAGCCGGGTGACCATCCGGCGCAGCTCGCCGCCGGGCACCCCGGTGACCACCACCCGGTCGAACGCCGGCACGCCGGCCGGCCGGGCCCCGGCCGAGCCGCCCCCGCCCGCGAGCGCTGCCTGCCGGGCCACCTCCTGGGACGCCTCGTAGACGACCGAGTGCCGGCCCGACCAGGCGCTCCGCTCGGTCAGCGCCACCTGCGGGGTGATCCCCCGCCGCAGCCACCAGCTCATCGTCGCCACGCCTTCGACCCGACCGACCGCGGCGCGCTGCTCGTCGGCCGCCTCGGCCGCCTGCACCGAGGCCACCAGGTCGAGCCCGATGCGGATCACCTCCAGCGCCGCCACCACCCCGGCCACGCCCCGAGCGGCGGCCGGCACCCCCGCACCGCCGGCGCCACCCGGGCCCGCCGAGCGCGGCAGCGTCCCGTGCATCGCCCGCGCCGCGAGCTCGTCGAGCTGCGCCTGGCGCCCGAGCGCGTCGGCGAGCAGCGCCCGGAACTCGACGCTCATCTCCCGGTGGGCGATCCGGGCCGACCACTGCCGGGTCACCTCCTGCACCCGGGCGGGCGACCACGCCGCCCGGGTGGCCGCCCACGCCGCCCGCACGTGGTCGGCGACCTCGGCCCGCCCCAGCACGCCGGCCGCGGCCCGCACCAGCTCGGTGTGCTCGGCCCGGCACCGGTACAGGGTGGTGATGTCCTCGTTCGACAGGGCCTCGACCATCGTGGCGGCGTTGGCGTAGAGCCGGGCGTAGACGGTGAGCCCGGCCAGATGGGCCTCGACGCCGTTGCGGGTGCGGGTCAGCGCCTCGTCGACCGCCGCGCGCTCGGCCCGGAGCCGCCCGAGCGCGGCACCCAGCGGGGCCCGGCCGGCCGCGGCGGCACCGGCGCCGAGGTCGCCCGCCGACCGGGCAACGGCCCTCGCCGTGTCCCACACCGCTGCCGCGGCCGCCCCGAGGCGGGTCTCGGCGGCGGTCAGCTCGGTCAGCGTCGCCGCCACCGACCCGGCCAGCGCCCGGGCCGGCGTCCCGGCCAGCGCCTGCTGCATCGCCTCCGCCTCCAGCCGCAGGGTCCGGACCTCGCGCAGGCGGGCGTGGGTGGCGTGCAGCGCCGTCTCGTGGGCCCGGAGGGTGCGGAGGGCGACCTCGACGCCCCGCGTGTCGAGGGTGACCTGGTCGACCTGGCCGCCCCGGACCCGCGTGGCCTGCACCTGCCCGGCGGGCGACGGGTCGCCCTCCACCCGCTCGGGCGCGCCGCCTGCCACCTCCAGGAACGTGAACGACGACGACCCCCGGCCGGCGAACGCGGCGGTGGTCTGGGCCAGCAGGCGGGTGTCGCCCCGCCCCGACTCGTAGGCGAGCTGGAGCATGTTGAGCAGGCCGATCGCGTCGGGCCCGCGCTGCTGGCCGAAGTGGTGGGGCGCCTCGACCACCCGGAGGTTCCCGCCCGGGCCGCCCAGGAGGCGCCGCATCGCCTCGGGCCCCACGGCGCGCACGATCTCGTCGAACTGGCGGCCCTCGGCGTCGGCGGTGAACAGCATCCGGCTGCCGCTCACCAGGTCGTGGACCACGACGACCGGGCTGGTGCGGTTGCGGTTGAACGTCCGCCGGCCGGGCTCGCCGGCGGCCCGGTGGGCGGCGACCGAGCGGAGCTCGACGAGCTCCAGGTCGTCGAGCACCGTGCGCCGCACGTGGACGGGGCCGCCCTCGACCGCCACGGTGACGAGCCGCTGCCCGGGCTGGACGGTCAGGGAGGCGGCGGTCCAGCGCCCGCCGCTCGACCGGCCCAGCTGGTCGACCGCGACCTCGACCGCCGTGCGGGAGAAGCCCTCCCGGGCCAGCAGGGCGCGGGCCGCGTTGTAGTGGTCGGCGTCGGCGTGGGACAGGCGGATGGCCCGGGGCACGCGGGCCGGCCCGCCGGGTGCGGTCACCGCCCCGATCGCTTCCACCAGCCGCTGGACGCCGGCGGTGTTGACCCGGGTCGACGTGCCGGTGCCGGCGTCGAGGAGGACGCTGCCGCCGCCGATCGACGACACCAGGATCGACCGGCCCTTCCCCACCGGGAAGAACCAGGCCTCGACGCCGGCCTTCGGGCCGGGCACCGCCGACGCCAGCCGCACAGCGGT
>DATCLV010000152.1:0-2438 GCA_036563745.1 Acidimicrobiales bacterium
CCACCGAAGTGGCCCTGACCGAGCAGGCCATGGCCTGGCTCAACGCCCCCATCGGCAGCACCGTCACTGTCCACGTCGGACAGAGCACCCGGGATTTCACCGTGGTCGGTCAGGTCGAGTTCCCGTGGCGGCTGGACCGGACGCTGCTGTTCGCCTACGACGACGCGGCCACGGGTGAGTTGTTCCCGGCCAGCGAGCGGTCCTGGTTCCCGGCCAGTGAACGGTCCTGGCTCGTCGACACTCCGGAGCCGATCGGGTGGGATCGCGTCCTCGAGCTCAACGAGCAGGGCATGGTCGTGGCGTCGTGGGCCGTCCTGATCGACCCGCCGCCGGACGAGGCGGTGCCGCTGAACCAGTACTGGTCGTCGAGCGGGGAGCTCGTCGTCACCGAGGAGCTCGCCGTGGGCGTGCTCGTCGCGGGCCTGGCCCTGCTCGAGGTCGTGCTGCTGGCCGGCCCGGCCTTCGCCGTCGGGGCCCGCCGCCGCCAGCGCCAGCTCGCCCTGGTCGCCGCCAACGGCGGCACGCCCGCCCACCTGCGGCGCATCGTGCTTGCCGACGGGGTCGTGCTCGGCCTGATCGGCGCTGGCGCCGGCATCGTCCTCGGCGTCGCCGCCGCCTTCGCCGCCCGGCCGGTGGTCGAGGAGACCCTGCTGCACGCCCGGGCCGGCGGCTACCGGGTCTTCCCCGAGGCCCTCGTGGCCGTGGCCGGCCTGGCCGTGGTCACCGGGCTCCTCGCCGCGATGGTGCCCGCCTTCACCGCCGCCCGGCAGAACGTGGTCGCCGCCCTGGCCGCCCGGCGGGGCGTCACCCGCTCGCGCAAGCGCTGGATCGCCGTGGGGGTGGTCATGGTGGGCGTCGGCGCGGCGGTCGCCGCCGGTGGCGCCGTACTGGCCGACTCCACCGTCCTGGTCGCCGGACTGGTGCTGGCCGAGCTCGGCCTGGTGGTCGGCACGCCGGCCCTGGTCGGCCTGGTCGCCCGGGCGGGTCGAGTGCTGCCGCTGGCGCCGCGCATCGCCCTGCGCGACGCCAGCCGCAACCGGGCGGCGGCCGCCCCCGCGATCTCGGCGGTGATGGCGGCGGTCGCTGGCAGCGTGACGATCGCCATGATCATGGATACAGACCGCGAGGACGTCCGGGCGCAGTCGCACCCGGACCTGCCGGTCGGAACGGTCAGCGTCTTGTTCCGTGAGGAGCCGGGGTCCGCCGGTGTCGAGCAGGCGATCCGCAGCACCCTCCCGGTGACAGAGGTGCACCGGGTCGGCTGGCCCGGCTGCTCCGTGAACGGTGCGATCGCCTCCTGCTTCGTCCGGGTCCTGTACAACGACCTGTGCCCGGAGCTCGCCCGGTGGCAGGCGGGCGACACCTCCGACAGCCTGCGCGCGGCGGCCGCCGCCAATCCCCACTGCGACCGCCAGATGGCGCGAACGTCCGGAGGCGTCGTGGTCGACGGCGGCGCGGCCGTGGCCGCCCTGACCGGCGCCTCCGGGGACGACCTGCGCCGGGCCCGCGAGACGCTGGCGGCCGGCGGGGTGGTGGTCCGGTCTCCCCTGCAGATCACCGACGGCGAGGCCACGCTGGCCGTCGTCCGGCCCGACCCGGACGCGTCCGCCGGGCCGGACTCGGGTCGGGGTTCGGACCTGAGGCCGCCCGCCCCCGGGTCGGACCTCGTGTACGTCCCGCCGGGCCACACCATGACGACGGTGACCGTCCCCGGCTACCTGCTCACCACGGGCATCGGACCGGGCAGCGTCATCATCCCCCCGCAGCTGGTCGAGCGCCTGGGCCTCGACGTCAACACCAAGTGGCTCGTCGCCGCCACCGCGCGGCCCCCGACCGAAGAGGAGATGGAACGCTTCACCGCGACGATGCGGGCGCTGGACGCCCTCGGGATGGTCCAGACCAACGTCCCGTACCAGACCGACCCGCGGCTGCTCGTCCTGGTCGCGGCGGCGGCGCTGGTCACGCTCGGCGCGGCCGCCATCGGCACCGGCCTGGCCGCGGCCGACGGGCGAGCCGACCTGTCCACGCTCGCCGCCGTGGGGGCGTCACCACGCCTCCGGCGCGCCCTGTCGGTGAGCCAGGCCTGGGTCATCGCCGGCCTCGGCTCCCTGCTCGGCAGCGTGGTCGGCATCGGGGCCGCGTTGGCCGTGATCCACGGGAACAACCAGCAGGACTGGCGGCTGTGGCCGGGAGCGCCGGCCGAGCCGATGGTGCCCTGGCCCACGCTGGCCGTGGTCCTCGTGGCGGTGCCCCTGATGGCGATCCTGGGCGCCGGCCTGCTCACCCGCAGCCGCCTGCCGATCGAGCGGCGCCTGTAGCGCCGACCGTTCGGCTCGGCTTCCATCGCTTCGCCCGGTTCCGGCCGGCCCCGGGGCCGACGGTCGGGCCACCACCATCCACACCCCACTATCCACGACGGACAGACAACGGTACGGAGC
>DATCLV010000155.1:0-2092 GCA_036563745.1 Acidimicrobiales bacterium
AGGTAGGGACCGGTGGTGGCCGGTTCGGTGTCGGGCGCGTCGGCGGGCGGCGTCGGCGGCCATGCGTCGTCGGGGTGCGGGCCTGTCGTCGCCGGCTCGGGGGTGGACCCGGGGTCGTCGTTGGCCGGCTGGGGCCGTGGGTCGGGCCCGGTGGTGGCGTGGTGGGCGGCGGGCTGCGCCGGGCGCCACGGCGAGGAGTCGTGGTCGGGCCGGTCGTCGCCCGGCGGTGGCGCGGGCGCCGAGACGGAGGTGGCCAGGTACGGGCCGCTCGCCGTCTGTTCGGGCTCCGGGGCGGACGACGACGGTGGGTCGTCACGGGAGGCCCGGTCGGCGGCGGCCTGGGCCGGGGCCCACGAAGCCGGCCCCGGGGAGGAGGGGGCGCGGCCTGGGCGGTCGTCGTTCTCGGCTGCCGTCTGGTCGACCGCCGGCCGCTCCGGGTCGGCCGGCGTCGCGGCGAGGTAGGGGCCGGATGTCACCGGATCGGCGTCGGGTTGCGGCGGGGCCGGTGACGGGTCGCTGTCGTGGCGGTCGCCGGTCGTCGGTGCCTGTGGAGCGGAGCCGGCGTGGCGGGCCGCAGCCTGAGCCGGGCTCCTCGGGGAATCACCAGAGGCGTCACCGGCGGGCGGCACGTCGGCGGCCGGGGCGACGGTGGCCACGGATGGACCGGTCGGCGTTCGGTCGGGCCCGGGGGCGGACGACGAGGGTGGCTCGTCACGGGGGACCCGGTCGGCGGTGGGCTGGGCCGGGGCCCACGAAGCTGCTTGGGGCGAGGGGTCCCGGCCGAAGCGGTCGTCGCTCCGGGCTGCCGTCGGGTCGGCGGCCGCGCGTTCGTCGGCGACGGAGGCGGCGAGGTAGGGGCCGGCGGTCGCCGGTTCGGCGTCGGGCGTGTCGGCGGGCGGTGCTGACGCCGGGGCGGGCTCCTGGGCCACGGGGCCACGTCCGGGCTCGTCGGCGAGGTGCCGGCCCGTCGTCACCGGCTCGGCGCCCTGATCGGGATCGACGGCGTCGCCGGCCGGTTCTGCCGGGGCAGATGACGGGCGGGCGGCGGGTTGGGCGGGACGCCAGGGTGAGGAGTCGGGCGCGGGCCGGTCGCCCGTCAGGAGCGCCTCGGCGTCCGGGGCAGGCGTGGCGAGGTACGGGCCGGGGGCAGGCGCGTCGTCGCCAGCACCCGGCGCCGGTGCCAGGTCCGGGACGAAGGTGGTGGCCAGGTACCGGCGGCCGGTGGGCGACGGGTCGTCGGGGAGGAGGGGGAGCTCGGCGGTGACCGGGGGTTCGTCGGCGTCGTCCAGCCGGGGTGGCGTGGCCAGGAAGCCGAGGCGCTCGTCGAGGCGGTCCCAGCCGTCGTCCTCGTCGTCCCCGTCCTCGTACCCGTCGGCGGGTCCGTCGTCGAGGGCGTCGAGGGGCTCCAGCGGGGCCAGCGACGGCGCCGGGTCGGCGACCGGGAGGTGGACCTCGGGCGCCACCGAGACCTCCGGCGCAGGCGCAGGCGCAAACGCAGGCGCGGGCGCGATGTCGATGTCGGTGTCGGTGTCGGTGTCGTCGAACGGCGGCGGGGGCGACGGGACCGGAGGCGGCGGCGGGACGACGGGGCTCAGCCGCGGCGGCAGCTGCTGGCCCAGCTCGGCGGCCAGGAAGCGCTGGGCCTCGGTCTCGGTGAGGTCGAGGTAGCAGGTGTTCCGCGACAGGTCGATCCCCGGCGGCGGGAACTCGGTGTCGGCCCCGGCCCGCAGCCACTCGCCCTCGAGGTAGGTGGCGAGCCCGAACGTCCGCAGCACCGTGGCCGCCAGGTGGGGCGGCGCCACGGTGGCGAGCCCGGTGACGATCGCCCCCGCCGACACCGCCGCCCAGTGCGGGATGCCCGTCGCCCGTGCCAGCCCCCGCACGATGTCGCCGGTGCCACCCGAGCCGCCGGGCAGGTCGCCGTGGCCGAGGTGGTCGGCGGCGATGGCGAAGTGGCTGGCCGTGGCCTTGTGCCGCAGCGCCTCCACCTCCTGCCACACCTTGGCGGTCACGGCGGTCGACACGGCCTTGGTGATGGCCTCGGCGACGTCGGGGTCGTGGTCCTGGAACGCCACCGCCGCCAGCCAGCGGC
>DATCLV010000159.1:0-1742 GCA_036563745.1 Acidimicrobiales bacterium
TGGGGGCGCCGATCCGGTGCGCCGAGCAGGTGCTCAACGAGGCCGGCATCGTCATCCCCGACGAGCAGGAGGACGAGGTCGAGAAGTTCCGGGAGTTCCTCGAGCAGGTCCGTCCCGAGGACTTCGCGGGCTGAGTTCCGGCGCGCCCGCCGCCGGGTCGACGCGGCGCGACGGACGGTCGGGTCGGCCGCCGGATGCGGTCGGCGACCGGCCGGGCCGGTGACAAATGACGCCGGTGTCGTTTACTCGGCGTGTCGGCGCGACTGCCCTCGGATAGGGCTCGATCCGTGGAGTAGGGTTGACCACGAGCACCCGCGCCGAGGGGAGGCCGCCGATGAACCAGTCCGACAGCTACTCGGCACCCATGCTGGACGTCGATCTGACCGACGTGCACGGGACGGACGTGCGCGTGGGCGAGGGCCAGCCGGAGGCGAGGAGCGGGTCGGACGGTGCGGCCGCGAGCCGGCCCGAGGCGTCCGGGGACGGGGAGGGCGCCCCGGCGAAGGGCCAGGACACGCCGCCGGCCGAGGTCGGCTACCGGGGAACCACCGCCCACACCGTCGCGGGCATCACCTACCGCCAACTGGACTACTGGGCTCGCACCGGGCTCGTGGTGCCGAGCGTGCGCGACGCCTCCGGCTCCGGCACGCAGCGGCTCTACTCGTTCCGCGACATTGTGGTGCTCAAGGTCGTCAAGCGACTGCTCGACGCGGGTGTGTCGCTGCAGAACATCCGCAAGGCCATCGAGACGCTGCGCCGCCGCGGCGTGGAGGATCTCGCCAACGTCACGCTGATCTCCGACGGGACGACCGTGTACGAGTGCCGGTCGGCCGAGGAGATCGTCGACCTCCTGCAGGGCGGGCAGGGCGTCTTCGCGATCGCCCTCAGCGGTCCGTTCCGGGAGATCCAGGGCACGCTCGCCAAGCTTCCGCCCACCGAGGTGGTGGAGGACGCGTCGGCGTCCGCTCCGTCGGCGCCGGTCGACGAGCTGGCGGTCCGGCGGGCGCGTCGGCGGGCGGGCTGAGCGACCGCCGCGGGCCGTCGGGCGGTCGGGATCGTCCGGTCGTTCACGATGGAGATCGGCGATGTCGGCCGGACCGTCCGGGCGTCGAGGCGTCGTCGGGCGTTGACGAGTTTGGGCGTCGAAAACTTGGCGCCGTGAGGTTGGTGAGGCGCCACAGCGCTGGTGGGGCGTCGCGTTTGCGGTGAGGGGCCGAGGCGCTGGTGGGTGCCGAAGAATTTGACCATGTGCCGCATTGCGGGACGTACCCCCGGGCCGGCTATCGTGCCGGCATGCGCACCGTGATCCGCCTGCTGACCGCGGCGTCGGCGGCCCTGTTGCTGTCGGCCTGCTCCGCCGCCCCCGACGCCGCCCCATCGAGCTCCGATTCGGAGACGTCGGCCGAGCCTGAGCTCCCGGCGTCGGAGCCGTACGAGGAGGACATGGAGGCGGCGCGCAGCAACGCCGCGGCCTGGTGCGCCCTCATCCCGTCGTCGTTGGTCGCCTCGACGCTCGGCATGGAGCTGCAGCCACCCATGGCGTCGTTCTCGGCCGAGGAGGTGCACTGCACCTACCAGCCGGTGGAGGACGGCGGCCGCACCATTCAAGTGCACTTCCGGCTGTCCCAGGATCACGAGCGTTTCCTCGCCGTCCGTGAGGAGAGCGAGATTCCCGGCGTGTCGATCGCGGACCTCCCGGGCGTCGGCGACGAGGCGTTCTACACGAGCAGCGAGTTCGGTGA
>DATCLV010000160.1:0-4221 GCA_036563745.1 Acidimicrobiales bacterium
GTCGGGGACAGCTCCGGCGCGGCGCCCTCCACCTCGGCGGGTGGAGCCGGGTGGGCGGGGCGGACGGCGGACCGTCCCGCCCACCCGGTGCGCTCACCGCACGGCGGTGGCGGTCAGCGAACACCGCCACGCCGGTGGGCACGCCCGAGATCGTCCGCTCGACGGCCCAGTGGGGCTGCTCCCGGTAGAGGCGGCCGACGAGCCGGCGGTCGCCGTGAACCAGGAGACGCTCACGTCGGCGAGCAGCCGGTCGCGGCCGACCGCGTCCTCCGGCAGCCCCTTGGCCGGGTCGGACCAGGCCCGGAAGTTCTCGACGATCCAGGCCGGCTGCCCGCTCGGCGAGTCGATGAGGCCGAACGCCAGGGTCTGGTCGAGGCCGTGGCGGCGCTGGCGGGGCGGTGCGCGGGCGCGGTCGGCGGGCGGTCACCGCGCCCCCCGACCCTCTTGATCACCGACACGATGGGTGGGACGCTGCGCACAGTCCGTGCCGTCGGCCGAGAGAGGGTACCGATGCAGGCGTTCCTACTGCCCGACTTCTACCTCCCGCACCCCGCTCGGCTGAACCCCCACGTCGAACGGGCCCGTGCCCACAGCACCGCCTGGGCGGAGGAGATGGGGATGCTCGACGCGCCGGCCCGCGACGGCGGCGTGGTGTGGACGCCCGAGGCGCTGGCCGGCATGGACTACGCGCTGATGTGCGCCTGCACGCACCCCGACTGCGACGGGCCGATGCTCGACCTGATCACCGACTGGTACGTGTGGGTGTTCTTCTTCGACGACCACTTCCTCGAGCTGTTCAAGCACACCCGCGACCACCGGGGCGCCCGGGCCTACCTCGACCGGCTGGAGCGCTGCATGACCCGGGGCGACGGCGATGGCGCCGGGGGCGCCGGCGGTGACGAGCCCCCGGCGCCGGAGAACCCCGCCGAGGCGGGCCTGCGCGACCTGTGGGCGCGGACCGTGCCCCGGATGTCGGCCGCCTGGCGGGAGCGCTTCGTCACCAGCACCCACAACCTCATGGTCGAGTCGATGTGGGAGCTGGAGAACATCGACCGCGGCCGCGTCGCCAACCCCATCGAGTACATCCAGATGCGGCGGCGGGTGGGCGGGGCGCCGTGGTCGGCCAACCTCGTGGAGGTGGCGGCCGACGCCGAGCTGCCGGCCGGCCTCGCCGCCAGCCGGCCGCTCCGGGTGCTCACCGATGCCTTCGCCGACGCCGTCCACCTCCGCAACGACCTCTTCTCCTACCAGCGGGAGGTCCGGGAGGAGGGCGAGAACTCCAACGCGGTCCTGGTGTTCGAGCGCTTCTTCCGCATCCCCACGCAGGCCGCGGCCGACGCGGTCAACGAGCTGCTCACCTCCCGGCTCGTCCTCTTCGAGGACACGGCGCTCACCGAGCTGCCGACGCTGCTCGACGAGCACCGGGTGCCGCCCGACGAGCGCGCCCGGGTCGCCGCCTACGTGAAGGGCCTGCAGGACTGGCAGGCCGGCGGCCACGAGTGGCACGCGGTGTCGAACCGGTACATGAACGAGGCCACCGAGGGTCCGGGCGGGCGGTTGCGGGGGCCGGCGGGGCTCGGCACCGCGAGCCTGCGGCCACCGCTCGCCACCGTCGGGCGCGGCCTGCAGCACCGGGCCCGGCAGCGTCGCTTCGTGCCGTTCGCCCGGGTCGGGCACCTGCCGCTGCCGCCGATCCGGATGCCGTACCGGTTCCGCACCAGCCCCCACCTCGCGGCGGCCCGGGAGCACACGGTCGCCTGGGCGCGGCGGATGGGGTTCTTCGGCCCGGTGCCGGGGCTCGACGGGGCCGGCGTGTGGAGCGAGCGGCGGATGCGGGTGTTCGACCTGGCCCACTGCGCGTCGATGATCCACGCCGACGCCACGCCCGAGCAGCTGGCGCTGTCGACCGACTGGCTGTCCTGGGGGACCTACGGCGACGACTACTACCCGGTCGTCTTCGGGGCCCGCCGCGACCTGGCCGGGGCCAAGGCGCTGACCGACCGCCTGCCGTCGTTCATGCCGCTCGACGTCGACGGTGCCGGCCCGGCGACGCCCGCGACCGCGGCGGCCGCGTCGGCCGCGGCGATGCCGGTGCCGGCCAACCCGGTGGAGCGGGGCCTCGCCGACCTGTGGGCCCGGACGGCCGGGACGATGACGCCCGAGGCCCGGCGGGCCTTCCGGGGCCACGTGCTCGACATGGCGACGTCGTGGCTGTGGGAGCTGGGCAACCAGGCGGTGCACCGGGTGCCCGACCCCGTCGACTACGTGGAGATGCGGCGCCGCACGTTCGGCTCCGAGCTGACCGCCGGCCTCGCCCGGCTGGCGCACGCCGACGTGGTGCCCGCCGCGCTGTTCGAGACCAGCGTCCTCCGGGAGCTGACCACCGCCGCTCAGGACTACGCCTGCTACGTCAACGACCTGTTCTCGTACCAGAAGGAGGTCGAGTTCGAGGGCGAGGTGCACAACCTCGTGCTGGTCGTCGAGAACTTCCTGGGCGTCGACCGGCTGGCGGCCCGCGACGTGGTCGGCGACCTGCTGCGCGAGCGCCTGCGGCAGTTCGACCACCTGGCGGAGGTGGGGCTGCCGGCGCTGTGCGCCCAGTGCGGGCTCGACCGCGAGGTGGGTGCCGCGCTGGCGGCCTACGCCGAGCACCTGCAGGGCTGGATGGCGGGGATCCTCGAGTGGCACCGGCGCTGCGGCCGCTACACCGACGCCGAGCTCCGCCGCCACCACCGCAACCCCGAGGTGGTCGCGGCGTCCCTGCCGTTCCGCCCCACCGGCGTCGGGACCGCCGCCGCCCGCCTCGCTCGCTAGGCGGGCGGGACGGGCGGGGACGGCGGCGGTCCACCGCGCTCAGATGCGGCCCAGCCACTCCAACGGGAAGGGCGGCTGGGCCAGGGGCTTCACCGCCAGGCGGACGAGCGGCAGCGGGTTGTCGTCGCCGGCGATGCGGTTGAGGTGCACGGTGTCGCAGCCGGTGCACCGGTGGACGAGCACCCACTCGCCGTCGCCCCGGACCGACACGGCCAGGGGCTCCATCGAGGAGCCGCACTCGGCGAGCGCGGCCCGGTCACCGGGGGCGTCGTCGACGTGACGGCTCCACAGGCAGTGGGGGCAGTGGTTGCGATGGGCGGTGCCAGGGGCGTCGAGCGACACGTCGAGCCCGCAGTGCCGGCACCGGAACGTCCCCACCGTCCCGGAACGGGAACGTCGGGGGCGGTTGCGCTGGTCGCGCGCCAAGGGATGACCTCCGAGATGACAGGCGTACGGGACCGGAGCGCGTCCCGGGACCGTCTCGAAGGGCTCGGCGGCGCCGCCGTGGATCAGGCGCTGCTCAGGGGATCAGACGATGCAGACGATCAGGCGAGCACGTGATCAGGCGCCGAGGCGAGCCGGACGGTCGCTCGGGACGCGCGGCGCGGTGCCGGTCGTGGCTGTCTGCATGCCTCACCGTCCTCTCGTCGGCGGCCACCCCCGCGGTGGCGTCTGCCGGGCGTCACGCTCGCACCCGGCCGCGCCGCCCGCAAGCGATTAATCGCCGTCGCTGTCGCCGTCGTCGCCGAAGAAGTCGTCGAGGGCGCCGAACATCGGGTCGAGCTGGCGGAACGGGGTGCGCCACTCCGACGGCGCCACCCGCATCGGCGCCGCCAGGGTGAGCAGGGAGCCGTCGACGTCGATCCGGTCGGCGACGTCGCCCTCGATCATCGACGGCACCTCGCCCTCCTCGACCGCGGCCACCACGGCGTCGAGGCCCTCCTCGGCGGCGTCGCCGTCGTCGAAGGCCCACACCGCGACCAGCTGCCAGTCGCCGTCGCGCGCCAGGCCGAGGCCGACCCATCGGAGGTCGCTGTCGTCGTCGGGGGCGGGGACGCCGGAGAAGATGATGGCGCCCAGGTCGTCGAGCTTCCGGACCGCGTCCCCGACCGCGGTGTCGCCGCCGTCGGTCCTCGCCAGCCAGTCGGCCGGGTCGTCGTCGGGGGTGTAGGCGAGCAGGTCGCCGTCGACGGCGGCGTCCTCGCCCGCCTCGGCGCCCGCCACCCGGTCGGCGTCGAAGTCGCCCTCGGCCACGAAGCTCACCACCTGGTCGCCGATCCAGCAGTCGACGTCGTCGGCGTCGTAGCCGGCGAGCGCCTCGGGGTCGCCGGCGGTGGCCCGGCTGACGATCCGGCTGGTGAGCGGGTCGGGCAGGAACCCGTACTCGTCGGCGGCCCGGTACAGCTC
>DATCLV010000072.1:0-5202 GCA_036563745.1 Acidimicrobiales bacterium
CGGCGCAGCTCCAGCTCGACGGCGGCGAGGAGGTCGTCGGCCTCCTCCTCTTCCAGCGTGAGGTCGGCGTTGCGGGTGACCCGGAACGGGTGGTGCTGCTCGATCTCCATGCCCGGGAACAGCTCGCCGAGGTGGGCGGCGATCACCTGTTCCAGGGGCACGTAGCGCTCGCCGTCGGGCAGCACCACGAACCGGGGCAGCAGCGACGGCACCTTCACCCGGGCGAAGCGCCGCTCGTCGGCCTCCGGGTCGCGCACGATCACCGCCAGGTTGAGCGACAGGTTGGAGATGTAGGGGAACGGGTGCCCGGGGTCGACCGCGAGCGGCGTGAGCACCGGGAAGATCCGCTGCTCGAAGGTCTCGACCAGGAACTTCTCGTCGTCCTCGTCGAGCTCCGACCACGACGAGAACACGATCCCCTCGTCGGCCAGGGCGGGGGCGACCTTCTCGAGGAAGATCGACTCCATCCACGGCAGCATCGCCTCCAGGCGCTCCCGCACCTCCACGAGCTGCTGGGACGGCGACCGCCCGTCGGAGCTGGGGGCGGTGATGCCCGCGGCCAGCTGATCCTTCAGGCCCGCCACCCGGACCTGGAAGAACTCGTCGAGGTTCTGGTTGAAGATCGCGAGGAACTTGGCCCGCTCCAGCAGGGGGACCGACTCGTCGTCGGCCAGCGTGAGCACCCGCTCGTTGAAGTCGAGCCACGACAGCTCCCGGTTGAACTGGCGCGGGATGCTGTCGGGTTCCGGGGCTGTCACCGGGTCACCATACCGGTGGCCCGATGACCCCAGGGTGGCCGTGGGATGACGGTCTGCCGACGCCTCGGCGACGGTCGCACGACGACGGCGCGGCCGCCCGGCAGGCGGCTCGCGGGGCGGCCCTCGGGCTAGGAGCTCTCGTCCTCGTCGTAGCCGAGATCCCACTCCAGCAGGATGTTCTCGCGCTCGGCGTCACGCACGACGCGCTCCCGGTTGCGCCGGAACTGCGGGTCGTGCGGGGGCAGCAGCACCAGGCGGGCGGCCACCCGCGCCCGGAAGTCGTCGATCAGCTTCCGATCCCCGAACGACGACCGCACCTCCCAGTGCGGAGCGACCGGCCCCAGGTACACGATCTGCGCGTGGGCCCGCGGCGGTTCGGCTTCGGTGGTCGCTTCGGTGTCGGACATGGCGGACCAGCCTAGCGACGCACGCCGCGCGCGCCGGAGGCGGGCCCCGTCACGCCCCCCGGCGGCCGAGGGTGGCGGTGATCGTGCGCTCCTCGCCGTCGCGCTCGATCCGCAGCTCCACCTCGTCGCCCGGCTCGTGCTCCCGGACCATCTCGGCGACCTCGGTCGACGACTCGACCGGCTCGCCCTCGAACTCGAGGATCACGTCGCCGTCCTCGATCCCCGCCTCCTCGGCGCCGCTGCCCGGCGTGACCTCGGCGACGAACGCCCCCTCGTCGGCCACGATGCCGAGCCGCTCGCGGACGGCCTCGTCGACGCCGTCGAGGTCGACGGTCTGGACGCCCAGGAACGCCGTGTTCGGGGTGATCTCGCCGCCGCCGTTGCGGAGGTCCTCGATCAGCGGCTTCACCGGGTCGATGGCGATCGCGAAGCCGATGTTCTGGCTCTCGGCGATGATCGCCGTGTTGATGCCCACCACCTGGCCGGCGGCGTCGACCAGCGGGCCGCCCGAGTTGCCCGGGTTGATGGCGGCATCGGTCTGGATGAGGTTCGTGAGGTTGATCGGCTGCCCGCCCAGCCCGGCGTCCTGGATGCTGCGGTCCTTGGCCGACACGATCCCCTGGGTCACGCTCGGCCGGCCGCCCAGGTTGAGGGCGTTGCCGATGGCGATGACCGGCTCGCCCACCTGCAGCACGTCCGAGGACCCCAGCTCGGCGGGCACGAGGTCGTCGACCCCGTCGACCTTGATGACCGCCAGGTCGTCGCCGGGCTGGCTGCCCACCAGGCCGGCCGAGTGCGTGGCCCCGTCGAACAGGCGGACGGTGATCTCGTTCGACCCGGAGATGACGTGGGCGTTGGTCAGGACCAGCCCGTCGGGGGACAGCACGATGCCGGTCCCGGCGCCCTCGAACACGCCGCCGGCGGTCGCCGCGCTGGTCTCGATGGTCACCACCGACTCCTGGACCTTGTCGAGGATGGCCTGGATGTCCATCACGCCCTCGGGCGTGACGATCGCCGGGCGGGCCACGACCTGCGTCTCGTCGTCGGTGCTGGCCACCACCGCCGCGGCGACGGCCCCCGCCAGCATCCCGCCCAGCACGAAGCCGGCCAGCGCCACCAGCCACACCCGGTTGCGGCGCGGCGACGACCCGCCCGCGACGCCGTGGCCCGGGCCGACCGGCCCCGGCACCGGCGCCAGCGCCGTCGCCCCCGGCGGGTAGGCGGGCGACCAGGTCGCCGGGCGGGCCCCCGGCGGCTGCGGGGGTCGGCTCCCCCCGCTCCCGGACCCCGGGCTGGCCCAGGGCCCCGCGCTCGGAGTTGACGACGGGTCGCGGTCGGGCGCGCTCATCGCCCTCCATGGTTACGCACATCGGCGGGCCGTGCGTAAGCGCGTCTTCGGCCCTCCCGGGGCGCATCTCCGGTCGACCCGAAAAAAGAGGGAACCGATCGCGGCCGCCAACCGTAGAAAGAACATCCCTCAGTAACGGAGGACAGATGGGAACCGAGTGGATGGCCCGAGGCAACTGCGCCCAGGAATCGCCGAAGATGTTCTTCCCCAGCGACGGCGTGGGCGTTGAAGTTGCGAGGCGGATCTGTGTCGACTGCCCGGTGAAGCAACCCTGTCTCGAGTACGCCCTGGCCAATCGGATCGACCACGGCGTATGGGGAGGGTGTTCCGAGCGGGAGCGTCGCCGCATCCTGAAGCGGCGTCGGCTCGCGAGGATGGCGACGCTGGGTAGCTAGACCAACGCACGCGGAACGGCGGCTGACCGCGCCAGCCGTCGTCTTGCGTGCGACTCGTCCCTCGATTCCCCCATCTGCGGCGCTTCCGCGCCGCGGTTGCCGCGTCCCCCCATGCCGCGCGCCCGGCGTCGGCGCCGAGCCGCGACGGTGACACCACCGGGCACGCCGCGGCGACGTACCCGGGCTCTCCCGGCGCCTACTCGGTGGCGCTGGGCTTCGACTTCGGCTGCTCGGTCTCGTCGTGGTCGGCCTTGGCGCTCTCCCGCAAGCCCTTCTTGAACTCGCCCTGGGCCTGCCCCAGCGAACGAGCGAGCTGCGGGAGCTTGCTGCCGCCGAAGAGCACGAGGATGACGACGAGGACGATCATGAACTCAGGTCCTGAAGGCACGGGCCAACTGTACCGTTCACCCGGTGGATCTTCCGAAGGCGGGTCGCCCACCGAGCGTTCGTCACGACCCCGGCGGTGGATGACCACATGCTCCTGGAATGCGTGGTGAACGTGAGCGAGGGGCAGCGGACCGAGCTGGTCGGCGCCATCGGGCACGCCGCCGGCGACGCCCTCCTCGACACCCACGTCGACCCCCACCACCACCGCTCCGTGCTCACGCTCGTGGGTGAGGAGGCGCCCCGTGCCGTCGCCCGGGCGGCCGTCGAGCTCCTCGACCTGCGGGACCACGTCGGCGTCCACCCCCGCATCGGCGTGGTCGACGTCGTGCCGTTCGTGGCCCTCGACGGCGCCACCCCCGACGACGCCCTCGCCGCCCGCGACCGCTTCGCCGCCTGGATCGCGCAGGAGCTGGCGGTGCCGGCCTTCCTCTACGGGCCCGAGCGGACCCTCCCCGACGTCCGCCGCCACGCCTTCGCCGACCTCGCCCCCGACCTCGGGCCGCCCGCCCCGCACCCGACCGCCGGCGCGGTCGCCGTCGGGGCCCGGCCGGTGCTCGTGGCCTGGAACGTCGTCCTCGCCGAGCCCGACCTGGCACGAGCCCGCACGATCGCGGCGGCCGTCCGGGGGCCGCACCTGCGGGCGCTGGGGCTGCCGGTGGGCGACGAGGTGCAGGTGTCGATGAACCTGATCGCCCCCGACGTGGTGGGCCCGGCCGAGGCCTGGGACCTGGTGGCCGCCCACGCCCGGCCCGCCCGGGCCGAGCTGGTGGGGCTGGTGCCCCGGTGGGTGCTCGACCGCACGCCCCGGCACCGCTGGGCCCAGCTCGACCTGGACGAGGACCGGACGATCGAGGCCCGCCTCGCGGCCCGGTAGCCGGCGGCGCCGGCGGAGGCCGGGCCGCGTCAGGCGGTGAGGACCGCCTGGGTCTGGAAGGTGAGGGCGACCAGGCGCTCGCGGTCGTCGCGCACCTCGGTCTGGACGCCGATCGTCGACCGTCCCACGTGGACCGGTCGCGCCGTCGCCGTCACCGACCCCTCCCGCACGGCCCGGAAGAGGTTGGTCTTCGACTCGATCGTCGACGTGCCCGCCCCGGGCGGCAGGTTGAGGAAGGCGCACACCGCGCCGACGGAGTCGGCCAGCGCCATCAGGACGCCGCCGTGGAGGACGCCGCCGGCGGTGCAGCGCTCGGGCGCCCAGTCGACGTGGCCGACGACCCGGTCGGGCGCGGCCCCCGACAGCGTGAAGCCCTGGGCGACGGCGAACGGCATGGCGGCCAGGAGGTCGGCGGGAGCGGGCGCCGAGGCGGCGGTCGGGGCAGCGGTGTCGTCCATGCCCCCACCCTGCCGCCGGGCCCGGCGGCAGGACCATTACCTCCGGGGTAATCGCCGCCGGTGCGCCCGTCCGGTGGGCCGGGCGACCGGCGAAAACGACGACTGCCCCCGGGCCGGGGCGAAGTTCCGGCGGGCGGGGGCAGTGCGTGTGGTGGTGGGCTGCTTAGCTGGCCGAAGCAGCGGTGGCGACTCGGCGGGCAAGGGCGCGCTGGCGGCGGATGCGGCGTCGCTCGCGCTCGCTCATCCCTCCCCAGATGCCGAACTTCTCACCGTTGACCAGTGCGTACTCGAGGCAGTGCTCCCTCACGACGCACCCGCGACAGACCTCCTTGGCCTCGCGCGTCGAAGCTCCCCTCTCGGGGAAGAACAAATCGGGATCCACGCCTAGGCAGTTCGCGTAGTCCTGCCATGTCCTGTCCTCGGGATCTGTGGCCACAGAGATTTTCATCTGGCCCCCTTCCCGTTGGGCTCGTCTCATCAGTGTTTGGTTACGCGTGTGCCGATCACACAGTGCGGCCGTGTCCCTGGCTTGCCCAACCGGGCGGAGCCCAATACCACACTTGTAATTACACGAG
>DATCLV010000186.1:0-5865 GCA_036563745.1 Acidimicrobiales bacterium
CTCGGGCGTCGTGCCCCAGATCAGCGTGATCATGGGCCCGTGCGCCGGCGGCGCCGTGTACTCCCCGGCCATGACCGACTTCGTGTTCATGGTCGAGGACACGAGCTACATGTTCATCACCGGGCCCGACGTGGTGAAGACCGTGACCGGCGAGGAGGTCACCCAGCAGGAGCTGGGCGGCGCCCTGGCCCACGCCTCCCGCTCCGGCGTGTGCCACTTCACCAGCCCCGACGACAAGGCCTGCATCGAGGACGTCCGCTACCTGCTGAGCTTCCTGCCCTCCAACAACCTGGAGGAGCCGCCGAAGGTCACGCCGGCCGACGACCCGGAGCGCCTCTGCCCCGAGCTGCGCGACCTCATCCCGCCCACGTCGAACCAGCCGTACGACATGCACAAGGTGATCGACGCGGTCGTCGACGAAGGCGAGTTCTTCGAGTACGCGGCCCGCTGGGCGCCCAACATCATCTGCGGCTTCGCCCGGCTCGACGGCCAGCCCGTCGGCATCATCGGCAACCAGCCGATGCACCTGGCCGGCGTGCTCGACATCGAGTCGTCGGAGAAGGCGGCCCGCTTCGTCCGCACCTGCGACGCCTTCAACCTGCCGCTGGTCACGTTCGTCGACGTGCCCGGGTTCCTCCCCGGCGTCGACCAGGAGCACGGCGGCATCATCCGCCACGGCGCCAAGCTGCTCTACGCCTACTGCGAGAGCTCGGTGCCCCGCATCCAGGTCGTGACCCGCAAGGCCTACGGCGGCGCCTACGTGGTGATGAACGCCAAGTCGATCGGCGCCGACCTCGCCTTCGCCTGGCCGTCGGCCGAGCTGGCGGTGATGGGCCCGCAGGCCGCGGTCGAGATCGCCTACCGCAAGGAGATCGCCGCCGCGGACGACCCGGTCGCCCGCAAGGCCGAGCTGGTCGAGGAGTACACCGAGCGCTTCGCCAACCCCTACCAGGCCGCCGAGCGGGGCTACGTCGACGACGTGATCGACCCGGCCGAGACCCGGGTGAAGCTCATCGCCAGCCTCGAGCTGCTGCGCTCGAAGCGCGAGGAGCTCCCCCAGCGCAAGCACGGCAACGTCCCGCTGTGAGCGAGCGCCCGGCCGACGTGGCCGTCACCGCCGGGGGCGACCCCACCGAGGAGGAGCTGGCCGCCATCGTCGCGGCCGTCGAGGTGGCGTGGCCCAAGGCCGTGGCCGCCACCCCGCCGGAGAGCCCGCCGCGGTGGCGGTTCTCGGGGCGGTGGTGGTCGAAGCCGGTGCCGCTCCGCCGCTCCCGCCCGTGGTGACCCTGCTGATCGCAGCGACCGGGGTGACTGCGGCGCCCGTGGTGACCGCGGCGACCGCGTCCCGGTAGACGCGTCCGCGCCCCGGACCCGGCGCCGGCCGCTGCCCGCCTCACCCGGGGCGGCCACCCCACGACGACCCGTCCGGGCCCGCGGCCTCGTCGCGCCTCGGTGCCTTTCGTCGACTCCGACACGGCGTCACGCGCCGCGCTCCGCATGTGTCGAAAATTTTGCTGCCGACATGGGATGACGCACTGCGTGTAGCACCGCCACCACTGGCAGAATCGAGGGTGGTGGGCAACGTACGGGAACACAAGGGTGCGGGAACATCGACGCACGCGTCGCGGCCGGCGCGTCCCCAGTCGGTGGGGCGACCACCGCCGCGCACGCGGCGGAGCGACCGCAAGGACCACAAGGACCGCAAGGACAAGGGCATCGACGGTCGGGTGGCGCGCTCGCTCCGCACGATCGACCACATCATCGATGCCCTCCTCGACCTGCTCGAGCAGGACGGCGACCTGCGCCCCACCGTGGTGCAGGTGGCCGACCGGGCCGGCGTGTCGCGGCGCGCCGTCTACCTGCACTTCGACAGCCTGGAGGAGCTGTTCGCCACCGCGGCGGCGCGCCGGGCCACCGAGGTGTGCAGCCGCTGGCAGACGCCGTCGCACGACACGCCGCTGGCCGAGCGGATCGAGTGGTTCACCGACCACTGGTCGGTCCTCTCCGAGGCCCTGCGACCGCTCCGCCAGGCGGGGGCGCTCTACGAGCCGTTCTCGCCGCAGGTCCAGGAGACCTTCGACCGGGCCCGCCGGTGGGCGCGGTCGGCGGTCGAGCTGGTGTTCCTCCCTGAGCTGAGCGCGCGCTGCCCGCACGAGCGCGCTCCGCTGGCGGCCGCCCTGCACCACGCCACCTCGTGGAGCGGGTGGGACGACCTGCACCGGCAGGGGGTGGAGACGGCGCAGGCCAGCGCGGCCATGCGCCTGCTCCTCACGGCGCTGCTGAGCCCGGCGGATCGGATGGCACACTTCTGCCAGCACGAACCCGATCCCCCGGAGCCACCGGCATTCACCGACCCAGCATGGACCTGACGACGGTCGCCGACGACGAGGTGGTCTTCCACGACGGCCTCACCGTCCGGCGCTACGAAGGGCTGACGCCCGGCACGACCTACCAGTTCGAGGGCCACGAGGTCCGCACGCTGCCGCGCCCCGACGGCGAGCTGCTGGCGACGTTCGCCACGGTGAACGACGTCCACTTCGGGGAGCTGGAGTGCGGGCGCATCGACGGCATGGAGAACCTGGGCCCCGTCTACCGGTCGGAGCCGGGCGCCGAGCCCTACCCGACGCTGATGAACCGGTGCGCGGTCGCCGAGATCGCCGCCGCCGAGCCCGACGCCGTGGTGGTCAAGGGCGACCTCACGGCGTTCGGCACCCAGGCGGAGTACAAGGAGTTTCTCGGCGTCTACGAGCCGGCGTTCGGCGACCGCCTCCACCACGTGCGTGGCAACCACGACGCCTACCACGGCGTGACGTTCGCCGACGAGGCGCCGTTCGCGGTCGAGCTGCCGGGCGTCGTGCTGGCGGTGCTCGACACGGCGATCCCGCGGCGGGAGTCCGGTGCGGTGGGGGCCGAGGCGCTGGAGTGGCTCGACGACCTCGCCCACGACGCGGCCGCCGACGGCCGCCGGGTGCTGGTCTTCGGCCACCACCACGTGTGGAACCCGGCGTCGCCCGAGCGGCCCGACGACTACTTCGGCATCCACCCCGACGACTCCGAGCGGCTGATCGAGGTGGTCGCCCGGCGCCCGGGGGTCCTCGGCTACTTCGCCGGGCACACGCACCGGAACCGGGTCCGGCGCCTGGCCGACACCGGGCCGGTGCCGTGGGTGGAGGTGGCGTCGGTGAAGGACTTCCCCGGCGCCTGGGCGGAGTACCGGGTGTACGAGGGCGGGGTCCTGCAGGTGTTCCGGCGCATCTCCGCCCCCGAGGCGCTGGCCTGGAGCGAGAAGACCCGCGACATGTTCGGCGGCCTCTACGGCGACTACGCGTTCGGCGGCCTGGCCGACCGCTGCTTCCCGATCCTGCCCCGCTGATCCCGCGGATCCTGCGGGTCCGCCGGCCCGCGCCCCACGGCGGCGCGGGGGCTGGCAGCCTGGGGCGATGCGAGCAGGGCTGCGAGGCGGCGGCGCCGTGGTGGTCGCCGGGCTGCTGGTCCCGCTTGGAGTGGGCTGCGGGTCCGGCGGCGACGAGGTCGGCGGGCCGGTCGGGCCCGCCGACGGGGGCTGCCGACCCGGTGACGAGGTGGTGGTGAGCGTCGACGACGCGACAGGGGACATGCGCTGGTGGCGGGCCCGGGCCGACGGCGACGTCGAGGAGCTCACCCTCGACTGGCCCGACGGCGGGTACGGCGTGGCGTCGCGCCCCGACTTCTCCCCCGACGGCGAGCGCATGGTCGTGGTCCGGGCCGACGGCGACTACGAGTCGGCGGGCCCGACCGCCACCTGGCTGTGGACCGTGGCCGCCGACGGGACCGGCCCGCGCCCCGTCACCGAAGGGGACGTCCTCGACGACGACCCGGACTGGTCGCCCGACGGCACGACCATCGTCTTCACCCGGTCCCTGGGCCACGACCCGGGCCAGGGCGACCGGTTGTTCGTGGTCGACGCCGGCGGTGGGGAGCCCCGCCCCCTGCTCCCCGACACCCCGGGCGACGGCGCCACCGACACCACCCAGGCCGTCACCTACGACCGGTCGCCGGTCTGGTCGCCCGACGGGCGCCGGGTGGCCTTCCTGCGGGCGCAGCAGGTCCCCGGCAGCGACGTGGCCACGACGTCCGTCATGCTGGTCGACGCCGACGGCACCGGCGTCCTCGAGCTGACCGGGGCCGACGACCACGCCCGCAGTCTCGACTGGTCCCCCGACGGGCGATGGCTGGCCGTCGGCATCCCCCTCTCCGGCCGGGACGCGATGGTCGAGCTGGTCGACGCCGACACCGGCGAGGTCGGCGCCCGTATCGACGACGCCGCCGAGGCGGTCTGGGCCGACGACGAGCGGCTCTGGTACCTCCGGGTCGCCGCCGACGGTCGCCGGTTCCCGCTCCAGCAGGCGCGGCTGGAGGGCGACGAGGTCGCGCCGGTCGGAGACCCGATCGACGTCGGCGCCGCCTTCCTCTACTCGACCCTCGGCCTCGCCGCCCGTCCCTGCGGCTGAGCGCCGAGTCGGCGACCGCCGGCGGACCGGGGCCCGGGCGCCGGGGCGAGGCCCGGAAGTGCGCCGGTGGGACGGGTGTCCTACGGTCGGTGGCATGGGAGCGGGAGCGACGTCGGCGGCGGGCGACCACGGCCACGGGCCGCTGACCGGGCTGCGCGTCCTCGACCTGGCGACCGTGGTCGCCGGCCCCGGCGCCGCCCGGTACCTGGCCGACTTCGGGGCCGACGTCCTCAAGATCGAGCGGCCCGGCACCGGCGACGCCACCCGCACGATGGGCCTCACCGACCCCCGTGACGGCGTCGCCCTCTACTGGAAGCTCCTGTCCCGCAACAAGCGGTCCGCCACCCTCGACCTCAAGGACCCCGACGACGTCGCCACCCTCCTGCGCCTGGTCGAGGGCGCCCACGTGCTGGTCGAGAACTTCCGGCCGGGCACCCTGGAGCGGCTGGGCATCGGCCCGGACGTGCTGCTGGAGCGCAACCCGCGGCTGGTGGTCCTCCGGGTGACCGGGTTCGGGCAGGACGGGCCCTACGCCGCGCGGCCCGGGTTCGCCACGCTGGCCGAGGCCATGTCCGGCTTCGCCGGCATCAACGGCGACGCCGACGGGCCGCCGCTGCTGCCGCCGATCGCCCTCACCGACGAGGTGACCGCCATCGTCGGGGCGTTCGCGGTGATGGCGGCGCTGTGGTCGGGCGTGGGCCAGGTGGTCGACGTGAACCTGGTCGAGTCGCTGCTGCAGTGCATGGGCCCGCTGCCGGCCGCGTTCGGGCTGAACGGCTTCCTCCAGCCCCGGATGGGGTCGGGGCTCCCCTACACGGTGCCGCGGGGCACGTGGCGCTGCGCGGATGACCGGTGGGTGGCGATCTCGGCGTCGGCCGAGCCGGTGGCCCGGCGGGTGATGGCGCTGCTGGGGTTGGGCGACCGGGAGGACCTGCGCAGCTTCGCCGGCCGCATCGCCGCCCGGGAGGAGATCGACGCCGCCATCGCCGACTTCTGCGCCGCCCGCACGGCCGACGAGGTCGTGGCCGCGTTCCGGGACGCCGAGGCCGCGGCGGCCCCGGTCTACGACATGGCCGACGTCTTCGCCGACGAGCACCTCCGGGCCCGCGGGGCGATCACCACCCTCGACGGGGTCCCGATGCAGAACCTCGTCGCCCACTTCTCGAAGACCCCGGGCAAGCTCCGCTCCCCGGCCCCCGCCACCCCCGGCACCGACGCCCCCGAGTGGCTCCCCGAGCCTCGCCAGTAGGACCACCCGACACGCGCCAGCGCCCGCGCACGCGCCGACCGATGCTTCGCCGCCCCTTGCCATCGGTCAGCCCACAAACCGATCCCATGGCGCTCCTTGGTATCGGTCATCGGGATGACCGATACC
>DATCLV010000190.1:0-1804 GCA_036563745.1 Acidimicrobiales bacterium
GTCGGGCGGGACGCCGGTTCAGGTGGCGAGGACGACGCCCGGCTTCGTGGTCGGCCCGTGGTGGGGCACGTAGACCGCGAGCAGCGTGCCGGCCGCGTCGACCACCGGCCACGGGCCCGCGCCCCGGTCGACCACCCCGAGCTCCTGGGCGGTCAGGACCTTCCCGACCCGCACCGCGGCCGCCAGGGCGTCATCGGCCACCACCGGCTCGGTGCCGCGGAACGCCGCCAGCGGCGGGAGCACGGTGTCGGGGCCCAACCGCTCCAGCGGCACGGCCTCGTCGACGTGGAACCGGCCCACGCTGAGCCGGCGCAGGTGCCGCAGGTGGGCGCCGCCGCCCAGGGCCGCGCCCAGGTCGGCGACCAGCGACCGGATGTAGGTGCCCGACGAGCACGCCACCTCGATCGGGAACACGCCCGGTGCCACCGGCTCGCCGACCTCGAAGCGGTCGACGCGCACCGGCACCGGCGGCCGCTCCACCTCGACGCCCGCCCGGGCCAGCTCGTGCAGCCGCTTCCCGGCGACCTTCTTGGCCGACACCATCGGCGGCACCTGCAGGATGTCGCCGGTGAGCGTCGCCGCCGCGGCCCGCACCTCGTCGAGGCCCACCGCCGCCATGTCCCAGGTGCCGGTGACCTCGCCGTCGGCGTCGAGCGTGGACGTGGCCGTGCCCAGCACGGCCTCGCCCGTGTAGGTCTTGCCCGCGCCCGACAGGTAGGTGAGCAGCTTCGTGGCCCGGCCGACGCCCAGCACCAGCAGGCCCGTCGCCGAGGGGTCGAGCGTGCCGGCGTGGCCCACCCGGCGGGTGCCGAGCAGGCCGCGGGCCTTGGCGACGACGTCGTGCGACGTCCATCCCGACGGCTTGTCGACCAGGGCGATCCCCTGGGGCCCGTCGTCGGGCCGTCCGCCGCGCCGCCCCATCAGTCGTCGGGGCGCGTCACACCGGCGCCGGGCGGCGGTGTCGAGCCGGGGGTGGACACCGGGGCGGGTGGCGCTGCGGGGCCCGGTGCGGGTGCGGGGGCCAGGTCGCGCAGGATCGCCTCGACGCGGTCGGCCTGGCGGCCCACCTCGTCGGGCCGGAACACCAGCTCGGGCGTGCGCCGGATGCGGGCCTGGCGGCCCACCGCCGCCTGCAGCGGCCGGCGCAGGTCCTCCAGCGCGGCCAGCAGGTCGTCGTCATCGTCGGGGACGGGGACGCCGTCGGCCAGCACGGCGGAGTACCAGACCGTGGCCCGCTGCAGGTCGGCGTCGACGTCGACCGCGACCACCGTGAAGAACCCCAGCCGATCGTCCTCGATCCGCTCGATCTCCTCGGCGATGATCTCCTGCAGGAGGTGGTTGAGGCGGGCCGTCCGGGGATACTCCCGGGCGGTCGCGTGGGACCTACGTCGACGGGTCACGGTCTTCCTCCTCGATCCAACGACGGTCCACCCGTAACACCTCTACCTCTGGGAACGACCACACGAACCGCTCACACTCCGTGAGCACGTCGATGAGGTGGGCGTGCGACGGCGCCACGGCCGCGACGCCGACGGCCGCCTGCTGCCAGGAGTCCTGGTAGGCGACCTCGGCGACCGCGACCCGGTAGCGCCGCCGCAGCCCGTCGAGCATCGGTCGGAGCACCGAGCGCTTGGTCTTCAGCGACCGGCACTCCCGGATGTACAGGTCGATCTGCAGCGCGGCTGCGTGCACCGGTTCAGACTAGGCGGGGCCGCGCACGACCTCGCCCGGGGTCACCCCTACGTCCGCGGGATCTCACGCTCCTCGTAGGTCTCGATGATGTCGCCCTGCTTGAGGTCCTGGA
>DATCLV010000193.1:0-1844 GCA_036563745.1 Acidimicrobiales bacterium
CGGCCAGGGGTGGCTCGCCGGTGTGGTGGTGGTACCACCACTGCCCGTTGAGCAGGCCGATCAGCTCGGCGGCCAGCGTGGCGGCCGGGGGCTCGCCCTCGCCCGCGCCTGGGTGGCCGTCGGCGTGGCCGAGGCGGCGGGCCAGGCCACCGCCGATCCCGGTGGCGGCGATCACCCGGGCCAGCAGGTCGACCTGGTGGAGGGCGGGGAACCGCCGACCCACGGCAGGGACGGTGGCGAAGGCGAGGGGTTGCTCGGCGTCCGGGTCGCGGAACGCCGGCTGCCGGCCCACGTAGGCCATGGCCCCGAGGGTGGCGACGGTGTCCCCGCCGCCGTCGCTGTCGGTGGCGCTCCCGGTCGCGCCCGCGTCTGTCGTCGCGGCCGCCGCCGAGGCGACGAGCTCGACGTCCGGGAGCCAGGCGCAGTCGTAGGCGCTGCCCAGGCCCTCGGAGTCGTGGACCGCGACCAGCTGCCGGTGGTCGAGCAGCGGGAGCAGCGCCGACAGCCGGGTGCCGGGGCTGTCGACGACGTCGGCGTAGACGAAGCCCTGGCCGCTGATCCCGGCGCCGACCGCGTCGACGCCGGCCAGCCGCACCGCCAGCACCGGCACGACCGGCGGGGCCCCGCCGGCGCCGTGGTGCTCGAACTTGAGCGCCAGCGAGTCGGGGCTGCGGTTGGCGCCGTACGCGACGCTCGGCACGCGGTCGGCCAGCGGGGCGACGCCGAGGTCGCGCAGCAGGGCGTCGACCGGCGTCCCGTCGGCGGTGGTCACGTGCACCCGGCCGCCGTCGGCCCGGACCGCCAGCGGCCGCACGCGGTCGCCCACCAGCAGGTAGGGGAACGTGGGCGCCGCACCGGGGTAGCTCGCGGGGTGGCGGCGGGGCGCCGGCCAGTCCGACGCCGGCCGGAGATCCTCCCGGTCCCCGGTCACCGCTCGGCGGCGCGCGGCGCTCCGGCGGCGACGCCGGCGGCCACGACGGGTGCGGCGGCAGGGGCGGGCGGGTCGATCGCCATGCCGCCGAGCGTACGGCCCCCGATGACAGGGCCCGGACCCCCGCCCGGGGTCCGGGCCCGCCCCGCCTCGGTGGTGTGGTGCGGCGGCCTCGGCGAGGACCGGAGCGACACGGTCCCCGCCGAAGCGCGAGCCACCCCCAGTCCAGCGAGGCCACCGGCCGGGCGGAAGCGTTCCCGGTGCGAAACCGGCACTAGCGACCGCGGGCGCGGGTACCGTCGACCGACCCGGCGGGCCCGAGGCAGGAGCACCGATGTCTTCGACTGGCACTGGCCCCCGATCCCCGCGCCCCCGGCGACGCCCCGCCCACGTCCCCGACCGCCCCGTCCGGCGACCCGGTCGCGGCCGGGTCGTCCCGCTGCTGGTCGTCGGGGTCGCCGTCGCCGCCGTGGCCGGGACCGCCGTCGCCCTCCGCCTGCGGTCGGCGCACGGCGACCCGCCCCTCGCCGTCGTCGAGCGCTACCTCGCCTCCTACCCGGACCGCGACTGCGAGGCGCTCATGGACCTCGTCACCTGGGAGTGGTGGACCAGCGACGGTCGGCGCACCCCCGACGAGGCGCTGCGCCGCTGCCAGGCGACCGAGGGGCAGGCGCGGCTCGACGCGGCGTTCGAGGCCGTGCGGGTCGTCACCGAGGACGGCGACCGGGCCGTCGTCGAGATCGCGGTGACCGAGCCCGACGGCCGGGTCGTCAGCGACGAGGTGCTGCTGCGCCGCCAGGCCGGCCGCTGGCGGGTCGACCCGCTGGGCTGACGGGATCGAGCCGCAGGGCTGGCGGGCGGGCGGCCCCGCAGCCCTCGCACCCTTCGTCCGTGGGCAGGTCCCACCCATCCG
>DATCLV010000195.1:0-12324 GCA_036563745.1 Acidimicrobiales bacterium
TGCCGGAGCCGGCGAACGCCAAGGCGTTCCTCATGCTGATCCTGGTGCTGCACACCGGGATGATCGGCACCTTCGTGGCGCAGGACCTCATCCTGTTCTTCGTCTTCTTCGAGGTCGTGCTGCTGCCGATGTACTTCCTGATCGGCGTGTGGGGCGGCGAGGAGCGGCAGTACGCCTCGCTGAAGTTCTTCCTCTACACGCTGTTCGGCTCGGCGCTGATGATCGTCAGCTTCCTCGCCGTGTTCTTCCTGACCGGCGGTGAGACCTTCGCCATCCCCGAGCTCGCCGCCCGGGTGGCCACCCCCGGCGACTTCGGCATCGACGCCATCGCCCACAGCACGCAGCTGCTGATCTTCGGCGGCATGTTCATGGGCTTCGGCATCAAGGTGCCGATGTTCCCGTTCCACACCTGGCTGCCCGACGCCCACACGCAGGCGCCCACGGTCGGCTCGGTGATCCTGGCCGCCGTGCTCCTGAAGCTGGGCACCTACGGCTTCGTGCGGGTGGCGCTGCCGATCCTGCCCGAGGCCGCCGTGTCGTGGGCCCCCTGGATCGGCGGGCTCGCCGTGGTCGGCATCATCTACGGCGCCCTGGCCTGCCTGGCGCAGACCGACATGAAGCGGCTCATCGCCTTCTCGTCGGTGGCGCACATGGGCTTCACGATGCTGGGCATCTCCACGCTCACCGACTTCGGTCTCAACGCCTCGGTCATGGGCATGGTCGCCCACGGCCTCATCACCGGCATGCTGTTCTTCTCCGCCGGCTCGGTGAAGGACCGCTACCACACGCTGGAGATCAAGCGCCTCGGCGGCCTGCTGGTCCAGGCGCCGAAGCTGGGCTGGATCCTCGGCTTCAGCGCCATGGCGTCGCTGGGCCTGCCCGGCCTGGCCGGGTTCTGGGGCGAGTTCCCGGCGATCCTGTCGGCCTACTCGCCGGCGGAGGGCCTGAGCGACGTGCTGTTCCGGACCTACATGGTGATCGCCGCCATCGGCACGGTGTTCGCCGCCGGCTACCTGCTGTGGCTCTACCAGCGGACGGCGTTCGGCACCCCCACCGAGGAGTTCGCCGAGCACGAGATCGCCGACGTGACGATCCCCGAGTGGATCGCCTGGATCCCGATGCTGGCGCTCATCCTCGTCATCGGCATCTACCCGAACCTGGTCTTCGGCGTCACCGACGACACCCTCACGGCGCTGGCCGGTCGCTTCACCGACCTCGCCGCGGCGGCCACTCCCTGACCGGCCGCGCTCACACCCGAGAGGCAACGTGATGTTCGCAGCGCAAGACTTCGTCAGTCCCACGCTCGACTGGCACGCCCTCGCGCCGGAGCTGGTCCTGGTGGGCACGCTGGTCGTGGTCCTGCTGGCCGACCTGTTCCTGCCCGAGGGCCGCAAGGGGATGCTGCCCTCGCTGGCCGGCCTCGGCCTGCTGGGCTCGGCGATCCCCGTGCTGACGCTGGCGGTCGACGGCGCCGATCGGGCGATGTTCGGCGGGGCCTACGCGGTCGACAACTTCAGCCTCGTGCTGAAGGCCCTGTTCCTGGTGTCGGGCTACGTGGTGGTGCTGCTGTCCACCAACTACATCGCCGAGGGCGACTACGCCGAGGGGGAGTACTACTTCCTCCTGCTGTCGTCGATCCTGGGCATGACGGTGATCGCCTCGGCCCGCGACCTGATCACGATCTTCGTGGCGCTCGAGCTGCTGTCGATCCCCGCCTACCTGCTGGCCGGCTGGCGCAAGAACGACGTGAAGGGCAACGAGGCCGGCGCCAAGTACTACCTGATGGGCGTGTTCGCCACCGGCGTGCTGCTCTACGGCATGTCGCTGCTCTACGGCGTGGCCGGCTCGACCCTCCTGACCGACATCGGCGCCGTGCTGGCCGAGGGCGAGAGCCTGCCGATCGTCACGCTGGCCATCGTGTTCTGCATCGTCGGCTTCGGCTTCAAGGTGTCGGCGGTGCCGTTCCACACCTGGGCGCCCGACACCTACGAGGGCGCGCCGACGCCGATCACCGCGTTCCTGTCGGTGTCGTCGAAGGCGGCCGGCTTCGTGGCGTTGGCCGAGCTGGTGCTCATCGCCTTCGCGGGCCGGGAGGACGCCTTCCAGCCGTTCCTGTGGGTGCTCTCGGCGTTCACGATGACGATCGGCAACATGGTGGCCCTGCGCCAGACCAACGTGGTCCGGATGCTCGCCTACTCCGGTGTGGCCCAGGCCGGGTTCATCCTGGCCCCGCTGGCCGTCGCCGGGGAGACCGACCAGTCGCTGTCGGCGATCGTCACCTACCTGGTCATCTACGCGGCCATGAACCTGGGCGCCTTCGCCGTGGTGATGGCGGTGGCCCGGAAGACCGGCAGCGGCGAGATCGCCTCGTTCTCGGGCGTGTTCGAGTACGCCCCGGGCCTGGCGGCGCTGATGGCGATCTTCCTGTTCTCGCTGGCGGGCATCCCGCCGCTGGGCGGGTTCTGGGCGAAGTTCTTCGCCTTCCGGGCCGTGGTCGACGCGGGCACGCCGTGGGCCTACGGGCTGGCGGTGGTCATCGCTGTGAACTCGGTGATCGCCCTGGCCTACTACGCCAACCTGGCCCGCCAGATGTTCATGGAGCCGGCGGCCGATGGCGACACCTCGCGGGTGAAGGTGCCGGTGTCGATCGGCGCCGCGCTGGCGATCACCGCCGGGCTGACCATCGCCTTCGGCCCCACGTCGTGGGCGGCCGACCTGGGTGACCGCTCCGGGTTCTCGGCCGACGTCGTGACGGCCGACGTCGTCGCGGCCGACGACGAGGACGACGCCGACGCCGACGAGGCCGCGTCGCCCGACGCGGTCCTCGTCCCGCCGGCGGCCGCCCCGACGGTGCCCGACCTGGCGCCGCCGCTCGACCTGGCGCCGCCTCCCGCGGCGCCGGCGTTCCCGCTCGTTCCCTGATCGATGTGCACCGTCCCCCGGCGGCCGGCCGTGCGCCCGCCCGCCGGGGGACGGGTGCGCCCGCCCACCGGCGCCACCGGTCGTGTCCCCGGCGCTGGCCTCCGGCACCTTCCGGCACGATGCCCCGCCGGTGTGTGACCATGACCGGTCTATGACCAGGCATGCAGCCGCCGACGTCGTCGCCGCGCGGATCGGGCGACTGGGCCCGCGGCCGCTGAGCGAGGTGCTCGACGTCGCCCTCTACGAGCCCGGCGTCGGCTTCTACGACCGCGGAGGGGCCGCCGGCCGACGGGAGGGCGACTTCCTCACCAGCCCCGAGGTGGGGCCGCTGTTCGGCGCGGTCGTGGCGCACGCTCTCGACACCTGGTGGCGGGCGATGGGCGAGCCCGACCCGTTCCTGGTGGTCGAGGCCGGGGCCGGTCCCGGGACCCTGGCCCGGGCGGTGCTCAACGCCGAGCCGGCGTGCGCCCTGGCGCTCCGGTACGTCCTGGTGGAGCGGTCGGCGTCGCAGCGGCGCCGGCAGGCGGCCAAGGTGCCGATCGAGGAGCCGTCGCTGGTCCTGCCCCCGGTCGACGCCGACACCGGCGAGCCCGTGCCCGAGGCGCCCCCGGGGCCGCTGTTCACCTCGCTGGCCGACCTGCCCCGGGTGCCGGGGATCCCGGCGGTCGTGCTGGCCAACGAGCTCCTCGACAACCTCCCCTTCGACCTGGCCGAGCGCCACGAGGGCGCCTGGCGGGAGGTGCGGGTCGCCCACGTGGCCGGGTCGTCGGGGCCGGCGAAGTTCCGGGAGGTGCCGGTGCCGCTCGACGAACCGCGCGCCGAGCTGCTCGACCGGCTGGTCCCCGGCGCCGCCGACGGGGCCCGCGCCCCGCTCCAGGCCCGGGC
The DNA here is from genome assembly GCA_036563745.1 of Acidimicrobiales bacterium. GTDB lineage: Bacteria > Actinomycetota > Acidimicrobiia > Acidimicrobiales > VFJN01 > DASXTK01. Next base: position 3,808 of record DATCLV010000195.1, read on the forward strand.
GGGCGAGTGGCTGCGCTCGGCGCTGGCGACGGCCGGGCCGCGGGGCCGGGTGGTGGTGATCGACTACGCGGCGACGACCGCCGAGCTGGCGGCTCGCCCGGTCGACGAGTGGCTGCGCACCTACCGGTCGCACGCTCCGGGTGTCGACTACCTGGACGACCTGGGCGAGCAGGACGTGACCTGCGAGGTCGCCGTCGACCAGCTGGCCCTGGTGCGCCCGCCGACCGCCGACACGCCCCAGCACGAGTGGCTGCGGCGCCACGGGATCGAGGAGCTGGTGGAGGAGGGCCGCCGCCAGTGGGAGGAGCGGGCGCACATCGCCGACCTCGCAGCGCTCACCGCTCGCAGCCGCGTCCGGGAGGCGGAGGCGCTGCTGGAGCCCACCGGCCTGGGGGCGTTCCGGGTGCTGGAGTGGGCGCCGGGCGACGCCTGAGCGCCGGCCACCCGGCCATCCGGCCACCCGACCCGCACGGCCACCCCGGCCCCGGCTACCCGGCCCCCGGCCGGGCGACCCGTCGGCCCGTCACACGGGCATGGCCTCGGCCAGGCGGCTGATCCCGGCCACGATCACGTCGAGCCCCACCTCGAACTCGGCGTCGTGGTCGGCGACCAGCAGGGCCCGCTCGGCGACGTTGGGGAACCGCTCCCGGTCGAGCCCGTCGGCGGCGCCGTCGCCCAGGTCGGCGACCGGCTCGCCGCCCGCGACCCCGTCGCCACGCCGGCTCCCGTCGTCCGCAGCATCAGCAGCCGCCTCGGCGAGCGCCGCCCGCCGCCGCTCCTCGCCCACCTGCTCGGCCACGTGGCCCACCGTGAACCCGACCACCACGTTGAGGGCCTGGTAGGCCTGCACCAGGTCGAGCCCGGCGTCGCGCAGCGCCGCGAGCGTCGCCTCCACCATGTGCACCCCCGCCTGGCTCCGGACCGGCCGGGCCGCCACCAGCCCCACGATGTTGGGGTGCCGCAGCAGCGCCGCCCGGAACTCCCCGGCGATGCGGCGCAGCCGCCCCGCCCACGGGAGCGCCGGGTCGACCTCGGGCAGCTCGGCGTGCACGCAGGCCAGGACGGCCTCGAGCAGGTCCTGCTTGTTGTCGACGTGGCCGTAGAGGGACATGGCCTCGACGCCGAGCTCGCGGCCGAGCCGCCGCATGGTGAGCGCCTCCACGCCGTCCCGATCGACCAGCCGGAGACCCGCCTGCACCACCCGATCGCGCGTGAGACCGATTCCCGTCCGCCGAGACATGGCCCTCACACTGCCACGATTCGTGCTGCCACATCCACAGACCGCGGCCGTACATTTGGACGACAGGTGCGCCGCAGTAGTGTCGGCGCTGGCTCGCACGACACGAAAACGGGGGAGTGCAATGACCGATCAGCAGCCCGCTACCGGTGCGGCGATCGAGGACTTCCTGGTCGAGGACCGGACCTTCCCGCCGCCCGAGGCGTTCAAGAAGGACTCGCTGGTCGTCGACGCGGAGATCTACGACGAGGCCGAGCGCGACTGGCAGGGCTTCTGGGCGCAGCAGGCCGCCCGGCTGCTCACCTGGGACCAGGAGTGGCACACGATCCTCGAGTGGGAGCAGCCGTTCGCCAAGTGGTTCGTCGGCGGGAAGCTCAACGTGTCGCGCAACTGCCTCGACCGCCACGTCGAGGCCGGCAAGGGCGACAAGGTCGCCTACCACTGGGAGGGGGAGCCGGGCGACACCCGGACCATCACCTACGCCGACCTCCTGGCCGAGGTGCAGCGGTTCGCCAACGTGCTGAAGGGCCTGGGCGTGGAGAAGGGCGACCGGGTCGCCATCTACATGCCGATGATCCCCGAGCTGCCGGTCGCGATGCTGGCCTGCGCCCGCATCGGCGCCGCCCACTCGGTGGTCTTCGGCGGCTTCTCGGCCGACGCCCTGTCCGACCGCATCAACGACGCCGAGTGCAAGGTGCTCGTCACGGCCGACGGTGGCTTCCGCCGGGGCGCGCCGCACCTGCTCAAGCCGATCGCCGACGTGGCCCTGGCGTCGACGCCGTCGATCACCGCCACCGTGGTGGTCCGCCGGGTCACCGGCCACGAGGCCGCCGGCGACGTCAGCGTCGACATGACCGAGGGCCGCGACCACTGGTACCACGAGCTGATGGCCGAGGCCGACGCCGAGTGCCCGCCGGAGTCGATGGACAGCGAGGACCTGCTCTACCTGCTGTACACCTCGGGCACGACGGCCAAGCCCAAGGGCATCATGCACACCACCGGCGGCTACCTCACGCAGGTCGCGTTCACCCACGAGTACGTGTTCGACCTGCACCCCGACACCGACGTCTACTGGTGCGCCGCCGACATCGGCTGGGTCACCGGGCACAGCTACATCGTCTACGGGCCCCTCACCAACGGCGCCACCAGCGTCATCTACGAGGGCACGCCCGACACCCCCGGCCGCGACCGGCTGTGGGACATCGCCGAGCGCTACGGCGTCACCATCCTCTACACGGCCCCCACCGCCATCCGGACGTTCATGAAGTGGGGCGCCCAGGAGCCCAAGAAGCACGACCTGTCGAAGCTGCGGCTCCTCGGGTCGGTGGGCGAGCCCATCAACCCCGAGGCGTGGATGTGGTACTGGGAGCACATCGGCGGCGGCCGCTGCCCGGTCGTCGACACCTGGTGGCAGACCGAGACCGGCGCCATCATGATCAGCCCGCTCCCGGGCGCCACCACCCTGAAGCCCGGTTCGGCCACGTTCCCGCTGCCCGGCATCCAGGCCGAGGTGGTCGACGACATGGGCAACACGGTCGAGAAGGGCGGCGGCTACCTCACGCTGACCCGGCCCTGGCCGTCGATGCTGCGGGGCATCTGGGGCGACCCGGAGCGCTACCGCGAGACCTACTGGTCCCGCTTCGGCGACCGCTACTTCGCCGGTGACGGCTGCAAGATCGACGACGACGGCTACCTGTGGCTGCTGGGCCGGGTCGACGACGTGATGAACGTCTCCGGCCACCGCATCTCGACCACCGAGGTCGAGTCGGCGCTGGTCGACCACCCGGCGGTGGCCGAGGCGGCCGTGGTGGGTGCCACCGACGCCGTCACCGGCCAGGCGATCATGGGCTACGTCATCGTGCGGGGCGGCACCGAGCCCACGCCCGAGCTGGGCGAGGAGCTCCGCCAGCACGTGGCCAAGAAGATCGGGCCCACCGCCCGGCCGAAGACGGTGATCTTCACCGACGAGCTCCCGAAGACCCGGTCCGGCAAGATCATGCGGCGCCTGCTGCGCGACGTGGCCGAGGGCCGGGCGCTGGGCGACACCACCACCCTGGCCGACGCCGGCGTGGTCGAGGAGATCCGCCGCCGGGCCCAGGAAGCGCCCTCCGAGGACTGACCGGGCGGCGGCCGCGGCCGCCCCCACACCGCACACCGAGCCCGCACCGAAGCTGTGACCCGCCCCCGGGCCGGCCCGATCCCGTCGGGAGGCCCGGGGTGTAGGGTCGGAGGTGGTGCGTGTGCGGCCAGCCGGGCTGGACGACGTCGACGCCCTCGCGGCGGTCGAGCTCGACACCGCCCTCACCGCGTACGCGGGCATCTTCCCGCCCGAGGCGCCCGCGCCCACGCTGGAGGAGTTCACCGCCCGCTGGCGCGCCCGCCTCACCCGGGAGCCGGTGGCCGGCGCGGTGTTCGTCGTCGGCGACCCGATCGTCGGGCTGGTGATGGCCGACCCGGCCCCCGAGCTCGACACCGACCCCGAGGCCCACGGCCACCTGCGCGCCCTCTACGTCGACCCCGGGCACTGGGGCCAGGGCATCGGGCGGGCGCTGCACGACGCCGCCGTCGAGTACCTGCGGATCTGCCGCCCCCAGCTCCGCCCGCTCAGCCTGTGGGTGATGGAGCGCAACGAGCGCGCCCGGGCCCGGTACGAGAAGTGGGGGTGGGTGCGCACCGACGACCGCCAGGAGATCTACCCCGGCATCGACGAGCTGCGCTACGAGCTCCGGTAGCCCGGGGCGTCCCGCCGCCCGCCCGTCGGGCGCCGCAGCCGCCGGGGACTCTCACCGTCGGTCGGTACCATGCCGAGCGTGAAGAACGCACTGAAGACTGCCGTCCTCCTCGCCGGTCTCGGCGGTCTGCTGATGTTGATCGGGGGCGCCTTCGCCGGGCAGACCGGGATCATCATCGGAGCCGCCGTCGGCTTCCTCTTCGTCGGCTTCTCCTACTGGAAGAGCGACGTCCTGGCCATCAAGGCGGCCCGGGCCGTGCCGGTGACCCGGGAGCAGATGCCGGAGTTCTACGAGATCATGGAGGAGCTGACGCAGAAGGCGGGCATGCCGATGCCGAAGCTCTACCTGGCCCCCAGCGAGCAGCCCAACGCCTTCGCCACCGGCCGCAACCCCAACCACGCGGCCGTGGCGGTCACGCAGGGCATCCTCCGCATCCTCAACTGGGAGGAGCTGCGGGGCGTGCTGGCCCACGAGATCAGCCACGTCGGCAACCGCGACATCCTCATCGGCTCGGTGGCGGCCGCCATCGCCATGGGCATCACGATGGTCGCCAACATCCTGCAGTTCACCGCCATCTTCGGTGGCGGCAGCCGCGACGACGAGGGCGCCAACCCCATCGCCCTGCTGGCCATGGCGGTGCTGGCGCCGCTGGCCGCCGGTCTGCTGCAGATGGCGCTGAGCCGGGGGCGCGAGTTCGAGGCCGACCGCACCGGCGCCCGCCTGATCGGTGACGGCGAGCCGCTGGCCCGGGCCCTCGAGAAGCTCGAGATGGGCGCCCGGCGCATCCCCATGGACGTCGACCCGGCGCACGCGCAGGCCTACATCGTCAACCCGCTGGCGGCCCTCCGGGGCAAGGGGTTCTCCAACCTCTTCCGCACCCACCCGCCCACCGAGGAGCGGGTCCGGCGCCTCCGCGACGGCTCGTGGCGCTCGGCCTGGAGCTGACCCCGCCACCGCGGAACGACCGCCGACCGAACGACCGGCTGTCCCGACGACCCCCGTCCCTCCGGGCGGGGGTCGCTCGCGCCCGGGCGCAGAGCCCAGGGCCAAGGTCGGGTCAGGGTCAGTCGCGGAAGTTCGTGAACTGGAGCGGGATGCCGAAGTCCTTCTCCTTCATGGCGGCGATCGCCGCCTGGAGGTCGTCGCGCTTCTTGCCGCTCACCCGCAGCTGGTCGCCCTGGACCTGCGACTGGACGCCCTTCAGCTTCAGCTCCTTGATGAACTTGTTGAGCGCCTTCGCCTTGTCCTGCGAGATGCCCGCCACCAGCTTCACGTGCTGGCGGGCCGTGCCCCCGGACGCCTCCTCGACCTTCTGGTAGTCGAGGGCCTTCAGCGACACCTTCCGCTTGACCAGCTTCTCCTCCAGCACCTGGCGGAGGGCGTTGAGCCGGTCCTCCGACACGCTGTGCAGCGTGATGCCATCGTCGTTGAGCTCCACGGTGCTGTTGGTGCCTTTGAAGTCGTAGCGGGTGGCGACTTCGCGCGCGGCCTGGTCGACCGCGTTCCGCACCTCTTGCCGATCGATCTCGGAGACGACGTCGAAGCTGGGCATAGGCCGTGAGGCTACTTGCCCCGAGTGGCGAGGCCGGTCGTCGGACCGGCTAGGTTGTACGACTCGTTGGGTCGGTGCCCGAGCGGCCAAAGGGAGCAGACTGTAAATCTGCCGGCACAGCCTTCGGAGGTTCGAATCCTCCCCGGCCCACCAGTCAGACAGCGGCGGAACCCACTCCTCGGCGGCACCCGGTGCCGCCGAGCGTCGTTCCCGGCCACGTGTCGGGACCGGGGAACGCGAGGGCGCGGTGCCGGCTCAGAGGAGCTTCTGCATCACGGTGACGTCGAGCCAGCGGCCGAACTTCCGGCCGACCTCGCGCTCGACGCCGATCACGTCGAACCCCTGGGCCCGGTGGAGGGCGACCGAGGCGCCGTGGCCGCCGACGATCCGGGCGAACACGGCGTGGAACCCGTGCGTGCGGGCGACGTCGAGCAGCTCCCGCAGCAGCAGCGCCCCGATGCCCCGGCCCTGGTGGTCGCGGTGCACGTACACCGAGTCCTCGACCGACGTCTTGTAGGCCGGCCGGGACCGCCACGGCGACAACGAGGCGAAGCCGACGACCTCGCCGGTCGACCGCTCCTCGGCCACGATCACCGCGTGGGCGCCACTGCGGTCGGACAGCCAGCGCCGCTGCTCCTCGAGCGTGCGGGGCACGAGGTCGAACGTCACGACCGACGTCTCGACCTCGACGTTGTAGATGGCGCGCGTCGCTTCGGCGTCGTCCAGCGTGGCGAGGCGGACGTTGAGCTCGCTCAACCCGCAGCCAGCGCCGGCTCGACGAGCGCCAGCTCGCCGGCCAGCGCCTCGAGCCGTGCCCACGACGCGATCGCGTCGTCGTTGGTGAGCAACATCACCTGCAGGCTCCCCACCAGACCCGGCAGCAGCTCCAGCAGCAGCGGGACGACGGCCGGATCGAGGTCGATGAACGGCTCGTCGAGGACCACCGGCGGCCGGGGGCCCTGCTCGTGGGTGGCGTTGGTGAGCTGGGAGACGATCGACTGGGCCAGCGCCACGGCGTCGTCGTCGGACAGGTCGGGCACCGACGACGACAGCGACCGCAGCGCGGCGATGTGCTGCCGCAGCCGCGACGCGGCCTGGATCTCGGCCCGGCGCTCGGCCGCCCAGTGGACGTCGATGTCGGCCACGAGGTCGACCCAGGCGTCGTGGCCCTTGCTGTTGGGGCCCTGGGCGAGGGCGGCGTCGGCCGCGTCCCACAGGGCCACCTGGTCGATCGCCGACAGCGTCCGGATGGCGTCGTTGCGGGCGGCGCCGTGGGTCAGGTCCTCCGCGCTGATGCGGGTGATCGTGCTCTGGCCGAAGCTCGTGGCCAGCATGTCGATCTTCCCGTCGAAGCTGCGGAACTGGGCGGTCACGTCGGCGTTGCCGTCGACGTCGACGACCCGGCCGGTGCCGGCCCCGGGCCGCAGGACGACCAGCCGGCGACCGTTGTCGTCACGGATCTCGGCGTGGACGCCCCGCTCGGTCCCGTGGAGGGCGCCGGCGAGCAGCTGGGCGAAGGCCAGGCGGGCGGCCGGTGGCATGCCGCCGATCACGGTGAGGCGCGGGTGGAGGTCGATCGACTCGACCCCCTCTTCAGCTTCGATGATCAGACGATCTACGAGCACTGCGGCACCATCGTTCTCTCGGCGATTCCTGTGGCTCTGCCCGGACGACGCGGTGTTGCTCCGCGAGGCTCAATGATCCTCGCACGGCCCGAGCCGCAGCACCATAGCAACCGAGTCGTAATGTTCTGCCAGTCGGATCGACCGGAAGCGCTGGTCGGACGGTCCGCCGTCGAGCCCGCACGGCGGGTGCGAGGACGCCGTCGCCGGGGTCGACCGAGGGTCGATCGAGCGCCGCTCGCCGCCGGCCCGCCCGCCGTCCGGGCCCGTGGCGCGCCCCCGCCGACCAGGGCCGGAAACCCGCGGAACATCCGGGTTGCGAGCGGGGTCGCGCGTCCCACTAGGCTGTCACGTCCTGGGCCGACCAGCCCGGCCCCCTTAGCTCAGTCGGCAGAGCACAGCCATGGTAAGGCTGGTGTCGTCGGTTCGATTCCGACAGGGGGCTCGCAAGTGTCCGCGGCGGCGACGCCGCGGCACCTGCCGCGTCAGGCGGCGTAGCTCAGTTGGTTAGAGCACTCGGCTCATAATCGAGTTGTCGCCGGTTCGAGTCCGGCCGCCGCCACAGCGTCACCAACCGCAGAACCTACGACCCATCGACGAGAGCAAGCAGGAGAAGTCCCATGGCCAAGGAGAAGTTCGAGCGGACCAAGCCGCACTTGAACGTGGGCACGATGGGTCATATTGACCACGGGAAGACCACTCTGACTGCGGCGATCACGAAGGTTCTGGCGGAGCAGAACCCGAACGTGCAGGTGATGAAGTTCGATGAGATCGACAAGGCCCCGGAGGAGAAGCAGCGGGGTATCACGATCAACATCTCGCACGTGGAGTATGAGACGCCGAACCGGCATTACGCGCATGTGGATATGCCGGGGCATGCGGACTACATCAAGAACATGATCACCGGGGCGGCGCAGGTGGATGGGGCGATCCTGGTGGTGGCGGCCACGGATGGTCCGATGCCCCAGACCCGGGAGCATGTGCTGCTGGCTCGTCAGGTGGGTGTGCCTTCCATCGTGGTGGCTCTGAACAAGGTCGACATGGTCGACGATGAGGAGCTGCTGGAGTTGGTGGAGATGGAGGTGCGGGAGCTGCTGTCGGAGTACGAGTTCCCCGGTGATGACATCCCGGTGGTGCGGGTGTCGGCGTTGAAGGCTCTGGAGGGTGACGCCGAGTACGCGGCGAAGATCGTGGAGCTGATGGATGCGGTGGACTCGTATGTGCCGGAGCCGGAGCGGGATCTGGACAAGCCGTTCCTGATGCCGATCGAGGACGTGTTCTCCATCACTGGTCGTGGGACGGTGGTGACCGGGAAGGTGGAGCAGGGTGTCATCCATGTGGGTGACGAGATCGAGATCGTGGGGATCCGCCCGA
>DATCLV010000198.1:0-18653 GCA_036563745.1 Acidimicrobiales bacterium
GAGGACCTCTGGTGAAGCCCCCGGCCAAGTCGATCGTCGGCAACCTCGTCTGGTCGACCGACGGCGGCGTGTGGGCGGTGTGGGAGGCCACGACCTTCCCGCACGCCCACCTGTCGAACACCGACAAGCTCGGCATCCACAGCCAGATCCGCGGCCTGCTGCTGAGCCTGCCGCCGGACTCGATGCTGCTGTCGATCTGCGAGCTCTTGAACCCGATCGACGTCGTCGAGCGCATGGCCGAGGGCATCGACCTCGACCGCAACCTGGCGTGGGCGACCGTCTGCGACGCCACGGAGGACTGGCTCGAGCAGGTCGACCTCCACAACCGCCGCTACTACGTGGCGGTGGCCCTGCCCAGCACCCGCCGGGGCTGGCAGGAGGTCCTGGCGGGCGCCATCGCCGACATCACCGCCTCGTTCGGCATCGACCCCGCGCCGGTGCCGGAGGAGGAGATCGACATCCGCAAGCGGCAGGCCCACGAGCTGGAGATCCGGCTCGGCCAGCACGTGCCGCTGCGCCGGGTGACCCCTGGCGAGATCTGCTGGATGTACGCGCGGGTGATGCGCCGCTCGGCCAACGAGCCGTCCTACGACGAGCTGTGGGAGCCGCCGATCCCCCCGCCCCCGAGCAACCTGCGGGGGCGGTTCCGGGACCAGAACCACCCCCGCGGCGTGCTGGCCCAGCTCACCGACGCCGTGGTGAAGGAGGGCGGGTACCCCGACGACCCCGACCGGCCCCGCCACCGGCGCTACGTCCGCATCGACTCGGGCGGCGGCACCAGCTACCAGACGGTGCTGGCCATGTCCGACATGCCCCACTACTTCAACTTCCCGGGCGGGGGCGGCGAGTGGCTCTACCACGCCGACCGGGTGGGCTTCCCGGTCGACTGGTGCGTGCGGATCCGTTCGATCCGCAACGCCGAGGCCCAGGCCAAGGTCCGCCGCAAGCACCGCGACCTCATCGGCCAGGTCGACGAGTACGACGGCGACACGTCCGGCGCCCCGCCGCAGCTCGCCGAGGCCATCGACGCCATCGACCAGCAGCGGGCGGCCCTGGGCGCCAACCCGGCGGAGCCCGAGCTGCAGGTGACGATCCTGTTCTCGGTGGCGGCCGACAACCTGGTCGACCTCGAGCACCGGGCGGCCGCGCTCCAGGCCCGCTTCGAGCCGATGGAGTACGGCCTGGCCCGCCCCACCGCGGGCCAGCAGGCCCTGCTGCGCAGCATGCTGCCGGGCACGGCGGCCTCGCACGTGTGCCGGGACTACACGCAGTTCATGCTCACCGCCGACCTGGCGGCCGGCAGCCCGTTCTGCGGCCCCGAGGTGGGCGACCCCACCGGCCTGCTGCTCGGCGTGTCCCTCGACAGCGGCAACAACTCCCCGGTCCTGTTCGACCCCGCCTTCGGCCCCAAGGCCAACGCCAGCCCGTCGCTGGCGGCCGTCGGGCGCCTCGGGTCGGGCAAGAGCTTCTTCCTCAAGCGCCTCTGCTGGGACACCGTGGCCCGCGGCGGTCAGGTCGTGACCATCGACCGGACCCCCAGCGGCGAGTACGTGCGCTTCGCGCAGTCGCTGCCCGGCCGCACCCAGGTCGTGCGGCTGGAGGCCGGGGCCGACGTCCACCTCGACCCGATGCGCAGCTTCGTGGGCGACGAGCGGGTGACGGTGACGCTGGGCTTCCTGTCGCTCCTGGCCGGGTGCTCGGCCCACAGCGAGGAGGGCGCGGCGCTGGCCGAGGCGGTCGACGCCGTCACGGCCCGCCCCGACACCGGGCTCAGCGACGTGATCGACGAGCTGGAACGGATGGGCTCCGCCACCGACACGATCGACCAGGCGGCCCGCGGGCTCGCCCGCCGGCTGGCCCACTACCGGCGCTCGGCGACCGGGCAGATCGCCTTCGGGCGAGGCCGGCCCATGTCGCTCGACGCCGACTTCATCGTGTTCTGGGCGCCCAACCTCGCCCTCGCCGACCGCGAGACGCTGGGCAGCGAGTCGGGCATGCGGATGATGCTGCCCGAGCAGATCCTCGGTCAGGCGCTCCTGTACCTCGTGGCCGCGGTCGGCCGCCGTGTGGTCTTCAGCGACCCCACCCGCTTCGCCGCCGCCCTCTACGACGAGGCGTGGGCGCTGCTGTCGTCGCCGCACGGCCAGAAGCTGCTGATCGAGGGCGTCCGCGACGGCCGGAAGCACAACGGCGCCATCTGGCTGGCCAGCCAGCACCCCAACGACTTCGCCATCGCCGAGCTGGAGGACCTCCTCGGGTCCCGGTTCGTGTTCCGCCAGGCCCGTCAGGCGGTCCCGGCGGCGCTGCGGTTCCTGGGCGCCCCCGACAGCCTCGACGCCGCGGCCACCCTCGACGCGGGCCTGGAGACCGGGCAGTGCCTCTACCGCGACGTGCGGGACCGCGTGGGCCTCATCCTCGTCCTGCCGCCGGTGCTCACCGACGTCGAGGAGGCGATGAACACCGCGCCGCCCTCGGCGGAGGCGCACGCCGGCGAGGACGAGCTGTTCGTCGACGAGGACGAGGTGGCCGACCTCGGCCCGATCCAGCACGAGCCCGACATCGTGGCCGAGATCCCACCGCCCCCGGGGGCGCTGCCCGGCGCCGACGAGCTCGAGGCGCTCGACGCGCTCGATCCGGCGCACCCGGTCGGCGAGCTCGGGGCCGCCCCGGCCGAGGAGGACACGGCCGACGACGACACGGTCGACGTGCAGGACGACCGCCCGGCGCCCGCACCCACGACCACGGCGCCGCCGGCGCCGGCGTTCTCACCCCGGCCGGTGTCGCTCCACACCCCTGCCGCGCCCGCCCGCGGGGCCGTCCGGGAACCCGTCGGCGCGCCTGCGTCCTCGCCGGTCCCGGACCCTGCTCCGGTGCCCGAGCCCGAGCCGGCGCCGGTGACCGCGCCCGAGCCCGAGCCCGAGCCCGTGCCAGAGCCGGCGCCGGTGACCGCGCCCGCGCCCCGGCCCGAGCCGGACGCCCCGGCGGCGGCCACCGCGCCGGCGGCACCACGGGTCGTCGCGGTCCGGCCCGACGAGGGTGAGCTGGTGCCGCCCCCCGCCGCGGCGCCCGAGCCCGAACCGACACCGGCCGACCGGGCCGCCGCCGCCCGCGCCCGGGCGCGGGCCCGCCGGCGCACCCCGCTCGCCCAGGCCCTGTCCGAGGAGGTCCGCCCGTGAAGGCTCCCCGCTCGGTCGCCCGCACCCTCCGCCGCCGGCGCTGGACCCTGCTGGGCCTGGGCGTGTTCGTCCTGGTCACGGCCGTGCTGGGCCCGGCCGGCAGCGCCGGCGCCCGACCCGCCGGCGGCCAGAAAGTGCTGGACGGCCCGAACATCCTGGACCAGATCGGTGGCCGGTTCTGCGACACGGACACCGGCAAGACGATCAAGGCGGTCATCTCGATCTTCAGCGAGACCAACTTCTGCCAGCAGTGGCAGACCACCGACACCCACGTCTACTGCAACGAGACCTCCCTGCTGGCGATGGTCGACCCGCGGATCGGCATCGGCACCGAGATCAGCGACGCCGTCGACGGCGACCAGCCCGAGCAGCCCGGGCTCGACTGGGGCGACGCCGGCGAGGCGCTCGGCAACGCGCTCACGCCGGGCGCGATGAAGGTGCTGATCGACCAGCTCAACGGCAAGTGGTACGAGCTAGACCGGGCCAAGTGGGAGGCGAACGAGAGCACCAAGTGGTACCCGGACGAGGCCACCGACGAGGCCGTCAACCGGGGCAACTGCTCGCTGCTCCAGCACCCACCGTCGCCCACCTGCGCGGAGATCAAGCAGATCGAGAACGACGACGAGCGGCGGGAGAAGATGCGGCCCGGCATCCTCCCCGACGACTGCGTCGGCACCTACCCGTCGGCCAACTACAACATCAGCTACGACGGCGGCTGGGTCACCTCCATCGACCGGCGGATCTGGGGCGGCATGACCGGCTTCGTCTTCAACGTCGGCAAGGGCGCCGTCCAGATCGCCACCTGGTCGATCGACCAGGCGTACAAGATGGAGATCGACGACTACACGACCCTGTCGAAGAGCATCTCCGACTCGTACAAGACCAAGATCGTCGGGCCGTGGCGGCTCTACGACTTCTCGTGGCTGATCCTCATCGGCTGGGTCGGGATCACCGCCCTGCGGGGGCGTCTGGGGCTGGCCGGCGGGGAGTTCGCGGCCGCCGCCGTGTTCGTCGGGGTCGCCGGCGTCCTCCTCGCCAACCAGAGCCTGTACATGAGCGAGGTGTCGCGGGTCACCAACATGGCGTCGGGAGCGCTGTTCCAGATCGCCACCGGCACGCCGGACAAGGACATCGTCGACACCCCCGACGCCGAGAACGTGGCCACGACGGCCCTCGAGCCGCTGCGCCGGGACCTCCACATCCAGTTCGTGGAGCGCCCCTACGAGTACCTCAACTGGGGCCAGCCGCTCAGCACCCTGCCCGAGGTCTGTGCCCTGCACGCCAACCGCATCACGTCGATCGGCGCCACCGAGGACCACGGCTGGGCGTGGCAGTACCTCCAGCAGGCCGGCGAGGAGGACGACGAGGACGGGAACGCGTGCCAGGACGTCGTCAACTACAACCGGAACCCCACCGCCACCCGCTTCTTCGGCGCCCTCTTCACCGCCATCGTCGGGGTGACCGTGGCGGTCACCATCGTCCTCATGGCGGTGACCGTGATGATCGCCAAGTTCACGCTGGCCATCGCGTTCGCGGTCCTGCCGTTCGCCGCCGCGGCGGCGCCCCTCCCGGGAAGCGCACGGCGCCTGGTGTTCCTGTGGGTCTCGGTCGTCTGGCAGGCGGGCGCCGTGGTCGTGGGCACCGCCAACCTGCTGGCGCTGCTGATGCTGGCGATGGCGGCGATCTTCGAGCGGATCCGACAGCTGGTCGCGGAGGCCACCGCCAACGGTGAGGTCGAGAAGATCAGCCTGCTCGAGTACTGGCTCCCGATCGTGATCCTCGCCGGGACCGTCTACGTCGGGCGCCGGCGCATGGTGGCCGCCACCCAGCGGCTCAGCGAGAAGCTCGCCGACAACCTCACCCGGCTCGCCCCGGCCGCCCAGAACTGGGGCGGCGGCGGAGGCGGCGGCGTCGACTTCCTCGCCGCCGACCGCGCCAGCGGGCGCATCGCCGGCAGCGCCTACCGCACGGCCCGCAACACCGGCTACGCCGCCGCGGTGGCCTCCACCTTCCCCGCCGTCCTGGCCGGCCGCAGCGTCTCCCAGCGTTGGCGGGAGCGCCGCCAGGCCCGCCGGTCCCTGCGGAACCTGGAGATCATGAAGCAGCTGGACCACCAACCGCACACGCGGATCGTCCGGAAGATGAACAAGAGGACCGGGAAGATGGAGGTCACGGACGTCGAAGAGGTCCAGACGATCCGCAACGAGCGGGCGACCTGGATCCCCGGGCGGGACCAGTTCGGCCACCACGCGGCCGCCAACGACCAGTACTCCCGCGAGGTCGCGGCCCTCCGCGGGTACGACATCGACCCGGCCACCGGCTACCACCGCGACAAGCCACACGGCAAGCCGAGCGGTGCCGGCCCCGGGGCACCGAAGCCGGGCCCGACGAAGAAGAAGGGACCGGGTGGCAAGCCGGCGCCCGGCGGCAAGGGGCGCCCCGCCCGGGGTGCCAGCGGCAAGAAGGGCGGCAACAGCCGGAAGGGCGGCCGCAGCCATGGTCGCCCCCGGGCCAGCACCCGTCGCCGCGCCGCAGGGAGCCGGCGCCGGTAGGCCGGCACCGCGCGGGCCCACGGGACAGGTAGGAGGACGGGCAGGTGCCGGTACCGGTCGCCGCGGCTGCGGCCGCCGCCCCCGCGGCGGCCGGGAGCGCCGCCGGCAGCGCCGTCGGCGCGGCGGTGGGGAACGCGGCGCGGGCCGCCGGCCAGGCGGCGGCCCGCGCCGGGACCAAGGCCGCCGGCTCCACGGCCAAGGGCGCGGCCAAGGGCGCGAGCAAGGCCACGGGATCGGCCGCCAAGGGTGCCGGGCAGACCGCGGCGAAGGGCGCGAGCCAGCGTGCCGCCAACGCCGCGCAGCGGGCCCGGCCCCCGGCCGGGGCGCCGGCCCGTCAGGGGCGGCCCACCGGGCGCCCCGGCGGGCGCACCGGCCCGGGGCGCGGTGCCCCACCGGCCCGACCGGCACCGCAACCCGGTGCGCCGAGCAACAAGGCCGGGAAGCAGGGCAGCAAGCTCCCCGAGAAGCCCGGCAAGCAGCTCCGCAAGGCCATCGACCGCACCGCCGACGGCAACCGGGACGGCAAGGACGACAAGAAGCGGAAGCGGCGCGGCGGCCCGGCCGCCCGGGCCGGCCAGCGGGCCCGCAAGAGCCTCGCCAAGCAGGCCCGCGGGGAGAAGGAACGGGAGCCGGACGCCGCCGAGGAGGCGGCCGAGGAGGTCGCCCGGCGCGCCGGCCGGCGGACCAAGCGGCTCCTGTTCCTCGACCGCGACCAGTTCATCCGCCGCATCATCCGCCGCAGCCTGCTCGGCCTGGTCCTGCTGTCGCTGCTGCTGCTGTACCCGTTCCTGGTGCTCTGGACGGCGAACGCCTCCAACACGGAGCCCGAGGAGCCGGTCGACGACATGGTGCTGATGTCCGGCGGCCTCGGCCCCGGACCGATCCCCGCCTACCTGCTCCCGGTGGTCGCCGAGCTCACCGGCATCCCCCTCGAGGCCCTGTCGGCCTACTCGTCGGCCGCCGGCGGGGAGTGGCCGATCGACTGGCGCATCCTCGCCGGCATCGGCAAGGCAGAGTGCGACCACGGCCGGAGCACGGCGCTCTACTGCAGCACGCCCCACAACGTGTGGAGGACGACCGACGGCGGCGCCG
Source organism: Acidimicrobiales bacterium (assembly GCA_036563745.1). Lineage (GTDB taxonomy): Bacteria > Actinomycetota > Acidimicrobiia > Acidimicrobiales > VFJN01 > DASXTK01. Next base: position 6,821 of record DATCLV010000198.1, read on the forward strand.
GCGAGCGGGGCCCGATGCAGCACCTCGGCCACCTGTGGCGGGTCGGCGAGAACGACCCGAACGATCCCCACGTCGAAGGCCCGCCGACCCCCAAGAACAAGGACAGCACCCACGTCGCCACCGACGGCGACGGCGACGGCATCGCCGACCCCTGGAACTGGTACGACGCCGTCCACGGCGCGGCGCGCAAGCTCACCCTCTACCGGGAGGAGCTGAAGGCCAAGGGCGCGGCCTACGACACCGACGAGTTCATGATCGCCGCCTACAACGCCGGGGTCGGCGGCGCCACCAGCAACGGCTCGAACATCCAGAACATCCCCAACCGGGCCTACCTCGAGAAGGTCACCGCCGAGCGCGACCGCATCCAGGCCGCCGTCGCCCATCTCGGCTTCGTGCCCGGCAACGCGTCGTGCCCGGGGGCCATCCCCCGCGGCTCCACGACGCCGCCCGAGAAGGACCACATCACCCCGGCCACCCGCGTCGTGCTCAACAACACCGTGGGGTGCTTCGGGCACGAGTACGAGATCCACTGCTACAGCCCGCGGGACGGCAACTTCGAGCACCCCCGCGGCCGGGCCTGCGACTTCATGATCAGCTCCGGGATGCCGGACTCGGCGCGACGGGCGCACGGCACCGCCATGGCCGAGTGGCACGCCGCCAACGCCCAGAACCTCAACGTGCTCTACGTGATCTGGTACGGCCGGATCTGGAACTCCTACGAGGAGTACAAGCCGTGGTCGCAGTGGCGGCCGTACCGGACCTGCCCCACACCGAGCTGCGGCGTCACGCTCGGCCACTTCGACCACGTGCACGTGTCGGTGAAGCTCGTGGCCGGCGACCCGGGGTGGGCCCACTGCCCGGGCGGCGTGAGTTGCAGCGAGTGACCCCCGCCTGCCGGGCCGCCGCGGCCGGGACCGGTAGCGTCGCGGCGTGACCGACCCGCTTCCCGCTCCCGAGCCGGGCGCCCCGGGCCAGGCGCTCGGCGACTGGCTCGACGACCTGGCCTCGTCCGCCCCGGCACCCGGTGGGGGTGCCGCCGCCGCCGTGAACCTGGCGATCGGGGCGGCGCTGGTGTCGATGGTGTGCAACCTCACCATCGGCAAACCCCGCTACGCCGACCACGAGGCCACCATGCGGTCCGCCCTCGCTCGGGCCGAGGCCTGCCGGGCGGCGGCGCTCGACCTGGCCCAGCAGGACGCGGTGGCCTTCGGCGCCGTGTCCGACGCCTACCGGCTGCCCAAGGGCACCGACGAGGAGAAGGCAGCCCGGCGGGCCGCGATCCAGGAGGCGCTGGTCGGCGCGGCCGAGGTGCCCCTGCTGACCGCCGAGCGCGCGGTCGAGGTGCTCGACCTGGCCGCCGGCATCCTCGAGGGCGCCAACGTCAACGTCGTCTCCGACGTCGCCGTGGCCGCCGCCGCGGCCCGGGCCGCGCTGCAGTCGGCCCGCGTCAACGTCGAGATCAACCTGGCCGCGCTCGACGAGGGCGACGTCCACCGCGGCCTGGCCCAGCGCCTCGCCGCCTGCGACGTCGACGGCGCCGCGGCCCGGGCCGACGAGCTGGTCGAGACGGTGCGCCGGAGGATCGCCGGATGAGCGGGGCCCACAGGATCGACGGCCGGGCCATCGCCGCCGCCATCGCCGCCGAGGCGCAGGCGGCCGTCGAGCGGCTCCGCGCCCGGGGCACCGTCCCCACGCTCGCCGTCGTCGACCCCACCGGCGACGAGGCCGCCGCCTGGTACGTCCGGTCGATCGAGCGCGCCGCGGCCAAGGTCGGTGTCGAGTGCCGGGTCGACCGGCTCGACGCCCCCGGCGCCGACGAGGTGACCGGGCGCCTGGACGCGCTGTCGGCCGACCCGGCCGTGCACGGCATCATCTGCCAGACCCCGCTGCCGGCGGGGCTCTCCCTCGACGCGGTCGGCGAGCACATCGCCCCGGCGAAGGACGTCGACGGCGCCAACCCCACCAGCCTCGGCCGGCTGGCCGCCGGGCTGCCCACGTTCGCGCCCGCCACCGCCGCCGCCGTGCTGGAGATCCTGCGCCGCGAGGAGGTGCCGCTGGCGGGCCGCCGCGCCGTCGTGGTGGGCCGCTCGACGGTGGTGGGCAAGCCGGCCGCGCTCCTGCTGCTGGCCGAGCACGCCACCGTCACCGTGTGCCACTCGCGCACCGCCGACCTCCCCGCCGTGTGCGCCGAGGCCGACGTCCTGGTGCTCGCCGTGGGCCGGGCGCGGATGGTCGACAAGCGCTACGTCAAGCCCGGCGCCGTGGTGATCGACGTGGGCACCAACCCCACCGACGACGGCTCGATCGTCGGCGACGCCGACGCCGACTCGGTCGCCGAGGTCGCGGGAGCGCTGACGCCCGTGCCCGGCGGCGTGGGCCCGGTCACCACCAACCTGCTGGTGCGCCAGACCGTCGCGGCCGCCGAGGCGATCGCGACGGCCGCCGGCACCGGGCCCTGACGCCGGGCTGACGGCCGCAAGGCCCGCCGGAGCGACGCCGGAGCGCACCGAAGGGACGCCGGCCGGCGCCACGCCGGCCGCGCTGACGGCACTCCGGCGGCGCATATGGAGGGCATGGACGAACCGCTGCCGCCCTCGCTGTCGGTGCCGAGCCACGACCTGCTCGACGCCGAGCGCCGGCGCCGCGAGGAGCTCCGCCGGATGGACCTGGAACGGGAGCTCCGGCAGAGCCGCCGCGAGCTGGACCGGCGGGCGATGGAGACCAACCGCGAGCTGGAGCGCCGCGTCCGGGACATGGGCCGGTACGGCACCAAGCGGGCGCCCGGCCTCGACACGGCCGGGGGCGGGGCGGCGTCGATGGAGCTCGAGCGGGCGGTCGGCATCGCCGGCATCGTGCTCTCCGTCCCAATCCTGCTGGTGCTGCTCACCGGCCACGTCTCGGCGCTGGTGTTCGACGGGGCGTTCCCCCGCTACCCGCTCGCCGAGGTCCCCCAGATCCTCGTCCGGCTGTTCGAGAACCTCGGCGACCCCGGCCGGGCCTGGGACCCGGTCAACACGGGCGGCCGGCCGCCGGGGCCCGTCGCCTGGTGGTCCACGTTCCTCGCCCTGGTGATCCCGGCGGGCATCGGCGGATGGTACGTCCTCGACTGGCTGAAGGAGGAGGACGAGCGCAACCAGTTCGCCACCTGGAAGGACATCCGCCACCTGCGCCCCACCCGCGGCGCCCGCCACCAGCTGGTCGTCGGCACCGCCCAGAAGCGCCGGATCGTCGTGCACGACCTGCACAGCCTCATGCTGGTGGGCCCGGCGCACTCGGGGAAGTCGAGCTGCGTGGTCGTGCCCGCCCTGCTGGAGTGGGAGGGGCCGGCGATCGTGGCGTCGAGCAAGGGCCACGTGGTGCACGAGACGATCGGCTGGCGCAGCCACCAGGGCGAGGTGCACGTGTTCGACCCCAACGCGGTGACCCCGTACGCCCGGTCGGGCTGGTCGCCGCTGGCCACGTGCACGACCTGGGCGGGAGCGATCCGCACCGCCCGCGACCTCACGCTGGCGGCCAAGGCGTCGGTGGGCGCCGAGGCCGACACCGGCGACCTCACCGGCATCGTGCACAGCGACCTGTGGAGCAGCGCCATGGCCACCGCGGTGGCCCCCTACCTGCTGGCCGCGACGCACTCGAACCGGACGATCGTGCAGGCCGCCGAGTGGATCGAGCGCGAGGAGCGGGAGGAGGTGCTCGACATCCTGCGCCCGATCGACCGCGACGCCGCCCGCGCCCACGAGTCGATGTTCGTGCGCAACGACCCGGTCCGGTCGCAGTTCTTCCACGTGATGTACCAGATCCTCAGCGTGTACAAGGACCCGGTGGCGGCCGCCTCCGCGGACCGGCACGACATCATCCCCGAGGAGTTCCTCGACGGCGACGCCCACACGCTCTACCTGGTGGCGCCCGAGTACGACCAGGCCCGGTTCCGGCCGCTCAACACCACGATCATCCGGCAGATCCTCACGGCCGTGTACGACCGCGCCACGGTCAAGGGCCACCCCCTCGACCCGCCGCTGCTGCTCCTCCTCGACGGTGCCGTGGGCGTCGCCCCGATGAACGAGCTCGCCCAGCTGGCCTCGACGGCGGCGGCCCGCGGCGTCCAGCTGGTGAGCGTGTTCCAGGACTTCCGCCAGATCGAGGACGAGTACGGCGGCAGCGCCGGCCTCGTCCTGAAGAACCACCGGGCCAAGCTCCTGCTGTCCGGCAGCCAGTACATCGAGTCGGCCCGCGACGACCGGCAGCTGCTGAAGCCGAAGCTGGGCGAGCACCTGGACGAGGACGAGGGCGCGCTGTTCTACGGCAACTCCCCGCCGGTGCGGCTCAAGCTGCGGCCCTGGTACAAGGACCGCGAGTTGGTCAAGCGGGCCGAAACGCCGATGGACTCGCTGCCGCCGCCCGACCCGGCCCGGTCCCGCTCGATCGACGATCGGCAGAACGCCCAGGTGACCGCGTGGCTCGCCCGTCACCCCCGGCCCGAGGACGACACCGACGAGTTCCCCACCCGGGGCCGGTTGGGACGCGCCGACCCCACCCGCAGCCTCTCGGAGCTCCTCGGCCGCCACGACGACGACAAGACCATGCCGGAGAACGTCACGCGACTGTCGCCGTTCCGGCGCGGTGATCGCCACCGGGACCGGTGAACCGGGACGCACGGTGGGTCGCCGTGCGCCTCCTCGCGAAACTTTCCCGGGCAACACCGCGCTGCGCGACCACCGTTAATCGCTGGCTAGTGCGGCCGGTGGATGCTGACCGGTGGTGAACGACTTCCAGGTCACGGCAACCCACGACGGCTCGGTGTGGCAGGTCCGCGTCGACGACAAGCGCGGCGACCCGGTGGGCGAGACGCTCGCCGACGCGGTCGACGGCATCGACGCGGCCGCCCGGGCGCTCGTGGCCGGCCGGCTCGGCATCCGGCCGGAGGAGATCACGCTGCGGGTCGACATCCGCGTCGAGCCCACCGCCCGCGCCCGGCTCGACCGGATCGACGACCTCCGCCGCCAGCTCGACGAGGAGCTGCGGGCCGCCGAGGCGCTCCTCACCGACGCCGGGCTCGTCCCCGGCGACGTCTACGCCCTCCTGACCGACGTCATCACCAACCAGGAGATCGCCAGCCACGGCCTGGAGCGCCACCCCCAGGCCATCGCCGTCCGCTTCGACGACCGCGGGCGGTTCACCACCGTCACCTGTCGCTCCTGCCTGGAGAGCGACCGGGCCAGCTACGCCACCCTTCCGCCGGGCGATCGCAACACGCTCGTCCGCCGAGGTCCCGTGATGTGCGACGTGTGCTTCGAGGACCGGAGCTGAGCTCCCCTCGCTCCGGTCCCGACGCCTCGCCGCCGTCCGCGGCCTCGAAGACCCCGACGTCGTCCTCGTACGACGACTCGCCGGCGGCGAAGTCGGCGCACGCCCGTGGTGCGCCGACTTCAGCCGGCCGACCCCGCGGTGGGCCCCTGGTCGGCCCCCGGGCACGCCCGGATGGTCGTGGCCAGGGGCCGAAGCGCCGGAGCCCGGATGCTCAGCCGACGTCGGCGACCTTGAAGATCCCGATGTCGTCGTAGCAGGTCTCGCCGGCGGCGAAGACCGCGCAGGCCCGGGCGGTGGCGGGCTCGGCCGGCCCGGTCATGTTGTCGTCCTGGATGAGCAGCACCACGCTCGTGCTGCCTTCGCCGCCGGCGGTGGTCCGGAAGGTGAACGTGTAGTCGCGCCACACGTTGTCGGTGTTCGGCGGCGCGATCGCCACCTGGCCGAGCGTCGTCGAGCCCAGCAGGTCGTCGTGGGACCGGATCCCCACCGTCGCCCCGTTGCCCTTGGCGCGCAGCCGCACCCGGTACTCGGTGTTCGGCGTGAGCCCGGTGATCGCGTGCTTCACGGCGCCGCTGCTCAGGCGCAGCACCCGGTTGTCGTCCCGGGGCCCGGCGTAGGGCCAGAAGATGCTCCGCACCGACAGGTACTGGTGGCCCTGCTTCAGCGTGATCTCGTGGCTGTCGTTGAACCACGCCCGCTGCCAGCCGCCGCTCACGGGGCCCACCTCGGAGCGCTGGAAGTCGCCGTTGTCGAAGTTGTTCCCGGCGTTCACGGTGACCGCGTAGGTGCGGGTGACCTCCTGGCCGGTGCCGCGGTCGCGCAGCGTGAAGTGCACGTTGCTGCGCCCGGTCTTCCCACCGGCCCGCGCGTCGAGCTGCCAGCCGTAGGGCCAGGCGTGCTCGGCGAGCTCCGGGCCGCGCACGTTCTCGACCGGCACGACCCCCGTGCCGAAGCCCGGGATGTCGGACGTGGTGACCGAGACGACGTCGGGGTCCCACAGGTCGTTGGCGGTGACCCGGCCCACCGACACGTCCCGGCGGCCGGGGCCGCCCCAGGTCGTCTGGCCCTCGTGCAGCGACACGTCGCGGATCACCCGGGTGACCGGCGGCTGGATCAGCACGAGGTCGTCGACCCGGACCGGGACCCCGTCGTTCGGGTCGCCGTCGGTGATCACCAGCTCCACCGGCCGCCACCGCTTGATGGGGCACTTGCTGCACTGCATGGTCGTGAACTCGGTCCGGTGCTCCGTCCAGCCGTTCCCGGTCAGCGTGGTGCTGGCCAGCACGTCGGGGGACTCGCCGAGGTCGACGGGGATGGTCCGCAGCGTGATCGTGGCCGTGCCGTCGACCCAGGCGTCGAGCCGGTAGGTGGTCCCGTGCGGCATGTCGCGCATGGTCTGCAGGGCCTCGCCGGGGCCGTTCAGCTCCAGGGCGCGGGCGCCGCTGTGCGGGTAGCGGGTGGTGAACGTCGCCGAGCCGCTGGTCGACCAGCCGCGGCCGGCCGCCTCGAAGCCGGGCTGGCGGAGGTGGTCGTCGGACACGACCAGCGGGACGTCGACCGGTGACCCCGGCGCGCCCTCGTAGGCGACGCGGATCGCCGCGCGCCCGGTGCGGTCGGGCACGGGCGTCGCGGTGAAGGCCCAGCGCCGGCCGCTGCCCACGGCGACCACGGCGTCGTCGGGCACGAGCGCCGGGTTGGTGGAGGTCACCGACGTGATCGTGGCGCCCTCGGGAAGGAGCGCGGCCACGGTGAGCGGGTCGTCGGACGGGCCGCGGCGCAGCCCGACGTCGGCCAGCGCCGGCAGCGGCCCGGCCGGCGCATCCGGCGCCCGCTCCCGGCACGACTCCTGGGTGGCGCACCGGGTCAGGACGACGCGGTCGACGGTCGAGCCCCCGTCGGCGGCGTCCCAGTCGACGATCACCACCTCGGCGCTCGTCGACGACGGCCCGGTCACGAACTCGATGCCGGCCGTTCCGGGGGTGGTGCTGTCGATGCGGGCGAGCCCCTGGGGGCCGCCGTAGCCGTTGAGGTAGGTCATCAGCTCCCCGCCGGCCTGGTCGACCGCCCCGGTGATCTCCAGCCGGTAGCGGGTCGAGGGCGCGAGGCCCGTGATCGTCTGGGCGGCCGCGTCGTGGGTGGTGGCGCCCAGCCGGAGCCGGCGGTCGACCTGGAACGGGTCCGGGACCTCGATCTCGGCGTTGGGCGTGAGCGCCCACGGCGTGGACCGCTCGCCCGCCTCGAAGGTGCCGTCGCGGAGGCTGCCGGCGCCCACGGTGAGGCGGAACTCGTCGGTGCCCATCACGCTGCCGTCGGCGGCGCGGGCGGTGAGCGTGATGGTGGTGTCGCCGACGCGGCCCTCGGCGGGCAGGACCGTCAGCGTGCGCAGGGGCGGCACCAGCGGCCGCACGTGCACGGAGTCGATGGCGACGTCGGAGTCGAGCGACGTGCCCACGTAGGCGGTGTTGTCGAAGAACAGGTCGACCGCCGTCGTGTCGGGGCCGGTCGTGAACTTCAGGTACTCGTGCGGCCACCGCTGGCGTCCCCACCAGGCGGGCTGGACCATCTCGCTCCAGCCGTTGCGGGACGGCCGCAGGCGCACCTCCTGGTCGCCGGGGCGTGACGCGTCCACGTCGCGCACGCCGAAGTCGAACCGGGCCTCCCCGTCGACGGGCTGCTGGGGCAGGAACGGCTCGCCGGCGTCGACGCGCCCGTTGCCGTTGAGGTCGTGGTGGTCGAGGTGCAGCTCGTAGCGGGCGCCCACGAGGTAGGTGGTGTTGGGTCGCAGGCCGGTGATCCGCTGGGTGGCCCGGCCCCCGAGCTGCGAGAGGTACAGCGACCGCTGCCCGCTGTGCCGGAGCAGGTCGGTGGTGGTGGCCCAGCCCTCGATCGCCCAGCGGCCCGACCCCTCGAAGCTGCCGTCGTCGAAGGAACCGTCGGTGGCCTCCAGCGGCCCGTCACCGTCGGGGTCGGCAGGCCCGTTGCCGGTCACGGCGAGGTGCTCGGGCGTGTTGGGCACCACGTCCGGGTTCGACGACTCGGCGGTGACGATCACGGTCCCGGGCTCCGGGCGGTCGGGCGACTCGTAGTGGTAGTCCTGGACGGTGAACGGCACCGCCAGCGGCGTGTCGACCGCGGTGGCCTGGTCGGGCACGTCGCTGATCGGCCGCTGCCACACCTTCACGTAGTCGACCAGCGTGATGTCGTTGTCGGGCGACCCGAGCGGCCCGAAGTCCGACAGCCCGCTGTAGGCGATGTAGGTCTGCAGGAGGATGTACTCGGGCGCGAACGTCTGGCCGATCGTGTACCGCTCCACCTGGACGCCGTCGATGAAGAACCGGTACTCGTCCGGGGTCCACAGCACGCCGTAGGTGTGGAAGACCCCCTGGAGCGACACCTCCGGGTTCGGGTTGAACGTCGGCTCGAAGTGGAACGACTTGTGGTCCTCCTCGAAGCCGTCCCAGTGCCCGCCCACCAGGATCGCCTCGGTGCAGGGCAGCGGGCTGTCGCCCGGCCAGTCGCACCGGCCGTCCCCGTTGGAGTCACCGGCCAGCGGGCCGGAGGTGGGGAGGTTGTAGTGCTCGGCGATGTCGAGCTCGGGCCCGTCCGACGCCGGGTCGCCGAAGGGCAGGCTGTTGTTGCCGTTGGCCGACATCATCCAGAAGGTGCTGATGGTGGCGGGCCCGTCGGGGAACCGCATGCGCGCCTCGGCGTAGCCGTACGCCGAGTCGTAGCCGCCGGCGGTCGGCTCCATCGAGCCGATCCCGCCGGTCATGAGCCCGCCGCCGTGCTCCCGCCCGTTCTCGTCGGTGTACACCGACATCTGGAGGTGGCCCTGGCCGTCGAGGGCGATCGTGTCGGGCGTCTGGATGCCGTCGTCGATCCAGTCGTCGTCGACGAGCTTCGTCCACAGCGACTCGTCGAGCGTGGTGCCCTCGAACTCCTCCTCGAAGACCGGTTCCCAACCGAGCGCCGCCAGGTCGGGGATCGTGCCCTCCGGCGGGCTCAGGGGAGCGGCCCGCGACGCCTCCGACGCGCCCGACGCCCCGACGACCGGGCCGGTGGTGGGTGCCACCACCGCGCCCGAGATCCCGACCCCACATGCCACGAAGCACGCCGCGACGCGGCGCCGAACCTGGCCCCAGCCCATGTCCACTGCCCCCCATGTGATGGGCCCCCTGCGATGGGCCCATTAGGGGGACTGTAGAACAACGGGCCGGCGTCAGTCCTTGGCGTCGAGGTTGTCCAGCTCCTCGAGCTCCTTCTTCATCGGGTCCTCGAGGGCGACCTGGCGCAGGTAGTCGCGGAACTCGAGGTCCTCCTCCTCCACCGTCAGCGACACGAGGCGCCGCTGGACGGTGACCTTGGCCTTGACCGGGGTGTCGTCGGCGATGCCCTTGATGGAGTCGAGGAACCGTCGGATGTCCCCGAGCGTCATGTGCCGGCCCGCCGGACGACCCGTGATGGTGCGTCTCATAACGGACGATCATCCATCGCCCTGGCCCCGGGCACAACATCGATCCCGGCACGGTGGGTGACGGATCGGCCGGTCGGGGCCGCGGAGGGGGTCGGCGGCGACGCGGCGTGGCCGCCCGCCCTCGGAGATGGGCGACGGCGTGCCGTCCCTCCGGGAGAAGGGGACGGCACGCCGTCAGCCTGCCGCGGCGGGGGTGAGCGCCGCGTCAGGAGAGGCTGGTGTCGCCGTTGCCGGCCGGCGGGGGCGGCGGGGGCACCGGGGCGGTCGGCGACGACGACGGCGCCGACGGCGAGGCCGAGGGCCCCGAGGAGCCCGAGGACCCCGTGGGCTCCGACGACCCCGACCCCGACGAACCAGACCCCGAGGGGCCCGAGGACGACGTGCCCGGCGTGGCCGGGGCGGGCGCCGGGGTGGGCTCGGGTGAGGTGTCGGCCGACGTGGCCGCGTCCACCGAGCCGGGGCCGGAGACCGACTCGCCCGACGGCAGCGCCGGGGCCGGGCCCAGGCCCAGCTCGTCGCGGAGGTCGTCGAGGGCCGCGCTGGCGCCCGACAGGTTCACCTCCCGCTCGAGCTCGGCCATCGCCCCGTCGGGGGTGGCCGCGGTCAGCTCGGTCTGGGCCATGGCCGCCGCCATGCGGTCCTCGATCTTGTCCTCGATCTCCTTCAGCGACGGGGCGTCGCCGCCGACGTTGGCGTTGATCGAGGCCATCGCCTTGTTGACCGTCTCCTGCATCTTCGCCTGCTCCAGCTGGCCGAGCATCTCCATGCGCTTGGCGGCGATCTCCTCCAGCCGCATGGCGTTGTCGTGGACGGCCTGCTTGGCCTGCTCGGCCTGCTGGTCGGCGATGGCGAGCTGCTGCTGGTACGAGTCGAGGGCCTTCTGCGACGCCTGGAGCTTGAGGGCGATGCCCTGGGCGGCGCTGTTCCACTTCTCGGCCTCGGCGGCGTTGCCGGCCCGGGTCGCGGCGTCGGCCTTCAGCAACGCCTGGCGGGCGAGCTCCTTGGCCTTGGCCAGCTCCTCGGCGGCGTCCTCCATCTCTCCCGCCACCCGCGTGCGGTGGGCGATGACCTTGGCCGCCTCGTTGCGCAGCACCTGGTCACGGGACCGTGCCTCGGCGATGGCCGACTCGATCTCGACCTTCGGGTCCATGACCTCTTTCGACTTCATGCCGAGCCAGGTCTTGATGTAGTTGATCCATCGTCTGATCACGACTGGTCCTTTCTCTGCACCTTCGATCAGGCCCGGCGCCCCATGCCGCGACGGCGCTGCCCGCTGGTCATGAAGCCGCCGCCCCCACGGCGACCGCCCCCGCTGCTGCTGCTCCGCTGGCGGCCGCCGCCCCCGAACCAGCCGCCGCCCCGCCCGCCGCTCGACGACGGCAGCGGCGGGAGGCCGCCCATCCAGCTCCCGAAGGCGCCGTCGTCCATCGAGGGGCGGGTGCGCGGCTGCCGCATGCCCCGCTGCGACAGCATCGCCATGGCCGCCATCGCCGCCGCGGTGATCCACGGGCTGCTGCTCGACCGCTGGTAGTGCGGCTGCGGCGCCGGCTCGGGGGCCGGAGCGGTCGGCGACGCGCCCGGCGACGCCGCGGCGCCCCGGCCGCCGCCCTCGCCGCCGCCCGTGACGACAACGGCCGCCGGGAACAGCTCCTCAGGCTCGGGCTTCGGCGGCGCGGGCCGGCCGTCGAGCAGGGCCCGGGCGGTGTCGAGGTGCCAGCCGGCCTCCACCACCGTGGGGTAGGCCCGCTCCAGCTCGGGGCGGGTGTCGGCCCCCTCCAGCAGCTCCTGGGCCCGGGTGAAGGCCTCGGCGCCCAGCGAGTACACCTCCCGGGCGGCGACCGGCGTGTCGGGGAGGTCGATCCGGTCGTTGAGCTCCAGGAGGTCGTTGGCCGCCTTGTCGACCGCGGCCCGCACGGTCGCCTCGGCGGCGCCGAGCTGCTCGGCGGTGGCGGCCTCGGTGCTCCGGCGCATCCGCCGGGCGGCCCGCCACAGCAGGAACAGGACCAGCAGGGGGATGGCGACCAGCAGGAGCAGCCACAGCCAGCCCATCCC
>DATCLV010000206.1:0-4543 GCA_036563745.1 Acidimicrobiales bacterium
CTCCTGGATGTCGGCCATGACGCCCAGGGAGAAGTCGGTGGAGAAGATGCAGGTGTTCTGGCCCTGGTCCTCCTTGAGGATGTCGGCCTGCACGGTGCCGCGGACGGTGCGCAGCACGTAGGCCCGGATCTCCGCGGCCTCCTCGTCGGTCGGGGGCCGGCCGTGCTCCTCGGTGAAGGCGTCGATCCGCTGGTCGATCGCCGTGTTGAGGAACATGGCCAGGATCGTCGGGGCGGGGCCGTTGATCGTCATCGACACCGACGTGGTCGGGGCGCACAGGTCGAACCCGTCGTACAGCGCCTTCATGTCGTCGAGGGTCGCGACCGACACGCCCGAGTTGCCGACCTTGCCGTAGATGTCGGGCCGCAGCGCCGGGTCGTAGCCGTACAGGGTGACCGAGTCGAAGGCGGTCGACAGCCGGGTGGCGGGCTGCCCCTCGGAGAGCAGGTGGAAGCGCCGGTTGGTGCGGAACGGGTCGCCCTCGCCGGCGAACATCCGGGCCGGGTCCTCGCCTTCCCGCTTGAACGGGAACACGCCGGCGGTGAACGGGAAGCGCCCGGGCAGGTTCTCCTCGCGGAGGAACCGGAGCAGCTCGCCGTCGTCGCCGTCGCGGGGCAGCGCGACCCGGGGCACCTCGGTGCCCGACAGCGACGTCCGGGTGAGCGCGGCACCCGACGGGTGGGTCTCGCCGGCGTAGGCCTCCTTCACGGCGGGCCACTCGTCGAGCAGCGCGGTCGACTCGGGCGTGAGGGCCTGCTCGGCCTCGGCCAGCAGCCCGGACACGGCCTCGACGGCCCCAACGGCCTCGACGGGCTCGACGGCACCGACGGCGCCCCCGGTGCCGGCCCCACCCTCGCCGACCCCCGCAGCCGCACCCTCGGCCCGGGCTCGCAGTAGGTCGAGCGTCGTCCGCACGTGCTGGCGCCGGCGGGCGGCCGCCACCTGCCGCTCGGTCTCCCGGTGGTAGGCGCGGACGGTCTCGGCGATCTCCGCCAGGTAGCGGATCCGGTCCGGCGGGACCAGGGCGTCCCGCCGGGACGACGTGCGGGTGGCGACCCGGGGGAGCAGGCCGCCATCCGCCGCCGGCAGTCCGAACGCCTCCAGCTCGGAGGCCATGTGCTGGTAGAGGGCGGTCACGCCGTCGTCGTCGAACCGGGAGGCGACCGTGCCGAACACCGGCAGCTCCTCCAGGTCGGCGGTCATGTCGCCGCGGTTGCGGCGCAGCTGGCGGCGCACCTCCCGCAGGGCGTCCTCGGCGCCGCGCCGGTCGAACTTGTTGATGGCGACGGCGTCGGCGAAGTCGAGCATGTCGATCTTCTCGAGCTGGGTGGGCGCCCCGAACTCGGCGGTCATCGCGTAGAGCGACCAGTCGACGTGGTCGACCACCGCGGCGTCGCCCTGGCCGATGCCGGGGGTCTCCACGATCACCAGCTGGTACCCGGCGACCTTGCAGGCGGCGATCATGTCGTCGAGCGCCTCGGGCAGCACCTGCCCGGGCCGGCGGGTGGCCAGCGACCGGAAGTAGACGTTGGGCCCGTCCAGCGAGTTCATGCGGATGCGGTCGCCGAGCAGGGCCCCGCCGCCCCGGCGCCGGGTGGGGTCGATGGCGAGGACGGCGACGCGGAGCCGGTCGTCGCGGTCGAGCCGGAAACGGCGGACCAGCTCGTCGGTCAGCGACGACTTGCCGGACCCGCCGGTGCCGGTGATGCCCACCACCGGGACGGTCGTGGCGGTGGCCAGCGACCGCAGCGTGTGGAGGTCGGCCTCGGGGTAGGCGCCCGACTCCAGGGCGCTGAGGCACCGGGCCAGCGCCCGCTCACCCTCGCCGGCCAGCGCCTCGAACGCCGGCAGCGGCCCGGTCGCCGCCAGGTCGACGTCGCCCTCGCGCACGATCTGGTTGACCATCCGGGCCAGGCCCAGCCGCTGCCCGTCCTCCGGCGAGAAGATGCGGGCCACGCCGGCGGCGTGCAGCTCGGCGATCTCCTCGGGGACGATCACGCCGCCGCCGCCCCCGAACACCCGGACGTCGGCCCGGCCCTCCTCGCGCAGCCGGTCGAGCAGGTAGCGGAAGTACTCGACGTGGCCGCCCTGGTAGGAGCTGACGGCCACGGCCTGGACGTCCTCCTGGACGCACGCCCGCACGACCTCGTCCACGGACCGGTTGTGGCCCAGGTGGATCACCTCGGCGCCCTGGCTCTGCAGCAGGCGGCGCACGATGTTGATCGACGCGTCGTGGCCGTCGAAGAGGCTGGCGGCGGTGACGACGCGCACCGGGTGGACGGCCCGGTGCAGGTCGGGCTCGGTGCGGGCCTGGGCTTCGCCCGGCGACGACGAGGCCGGCGACGACGAGGCCGGGTCCGAGGCCGGGTCGCGGTCGAGGAGGGTCACGGTGTCAGCTCCGCTCGTACTCGTAGAAGCCCCGGCCGGCCTTGCGGCCGAGGAGCCCCGCGTCCACCATCCGCGACAGCAGGGGCGGCGGGGCGTACAGCGGCTCCTTGAACTCCTCGTAGAGCGACTCGGCCACCGCCATCGTCGTGTCGAGGCCGATGAGGTCGGCGAGCCGCAGCGGCCCCATCGGGTGGGCGCAGCCCTCGACCATGCCGGCGTCGATGTCCTCGGCGGTGGCGAAGCCCGACTCCAGCATCCGGATGGCCGACAGCAGGTACGGGATGAGGAGGGCGTTGACCACGAAGCCGGCCCGGTCCTGCGACCGGATGACCCGCTTGCCGAGCACCTCGGTGGCGAAGCTCTCGGCCCGCTCCTGGGTGGGGACGCTGGTGAGCAGCGAGGGGACGAGCTCGACCAGGTTCAGCACCGGGACGGGGTTGAAGAAGTGCAGGCCGGTGACCGCCTCGGGCCGCTGGGTGGCCATGGCCAGCTTCATGATCGGGATCGACGAGGTGTTGGAGGCCAGCACGGCGTCGGGCGACTCGACGATCCGGTCGATCCGGTCGAACACCGACACCTTGGCGGGCTCCGACTCGACGACGGCCTCGACCACCAGGTCGCGGTCGGCGAGGGCGTCGTAGTCGTCGGTGACCTGGATGAGGTCGATCGCCCGGTCGCGCTCCTCGGCGGTCAGCTTGCCGCGCCCGACGGCGGTGGCCAGCGAGCGCTCGATCCGCTCCCGCCCCCGCTTGGCCGCCGGGTCGTCGGCCTCGACGACCACCACGTCGCAACCGGCGCGGGCCGCCACCTCGGCGATGCCGGAACCCATGAGACCGCATCCGACGACGCCGACACGGCTGGAGGAGGAGAGGGAGGCAGAGGCCATGCCCCCGACTTTAGTTTGACGTCCAAGTTCTGGAAACTATGGCGTCCAACTAACCGGCGCCGCCGCTCCCGTTCTCGTCGAAGTCGCCCTCGGCCGCCCGCAGGCGCCGCACCAGCTGGAACAGCTGGTCGAGCTGGCGCGGGGTGAGCCCGGTGGTCGAGAACACCTCGGCGTTGAGCGCCTCGGTGGCGCGCCGGGCCAGCTCGCGGCCCTCGGGGGTGATCTCCGCCAGGGTCGTGCGGCGATCGGTCGGGTGCGGCACCCGGCGCAGCAGCCCGTCGGCCTCCAGGCGGTTCACGGCGTTGGTGACGCTCGCCGGGTGCACCTGGAGGCGGGCGCCGACCTTGCCGAGCGGCAGGGCGCCTTTGCGGCTGAACAGCAGCAGCATCAGCACCTCGTAGCGGGCGAAGCTGAGGTGCAGCCCGGCCAGCGCCCGGTCGACCCGCCCCATCAGCACCTGGTGGGCGCGCATGATCGAGGTGACCATGGCCATGCCGGCGGACGCCTCGGACCAGCCGTGGGCGTCCCACTGCCGGCGGGCCTCCTCGATCGGGTCGAACGACAACCGCTTCCCGGCAGCCATCGCGGCGAGGTTACCGACCGTCGCCGCGCGCCACCCGCCCCGGGACGGCCGTCAGCCGAGCGGGCCCTTGTGCCAGGGGCCGGTGATGGCGAAGGTGACCCCGGGGGTCTGGATGTTCACGAACAGCCAGTCCCCGTGGAACGTGGCGCCCGCGAACTCGTCCCACGACGCCGGCGTCGACGTGCCGGGGATGGTGCCGGGCCGGATGTTGGCGGCGAAGTCGTACAGCTCGCCGTCGGCGTTCAGGCCCCGTAGGCACGCCTGGCGGGCCCGGTCCGGGTCCTCGCACAGGAGGATCCCGCCCTTCGGGCTCACCGTCAGGTTGTCGGGCTTGAGCAGCACGTCGGCGGCCGGCGACTCGTACACCAGCTCCACGTGCTCCTTGTTCCGGCGGCGGTACCAGGCCCACACCTGCCCGGCCGAGGCGCCGCCGCCGTCGGTCGAGTTGAAGTAGACGGCACCGTCCCGGCCGGACCACCAGGCGCCCTCCAGGCGCTTGAACGACGCACCACCCTTGGCGGCCCCCTGGGCGAAGACGGTGGGCGCGCCGGGCAGGTCCGGGTCCGGGTCGTCGATCGTCACCCACTCGACCTCGAACCGGGTGCCGGGCGCGAACGAGGCGCCCAGGTCGGCGTTGGCCTGGCCCTTCACCTTCAGCATCTGGAGGGTGCCGCCGTCCAGCGGCC
>DATCLV010000208.1:0-17493 GCA_036563745.1 Acidimicrobiales bacterium
GTTCTGGTCGGTCGTCACTCGTCGGCGGTGGCCTTGGCGGTGGTCCCGTTGGTCGTGTCCGACCCGACCGCCGGCGTCTCGCCGGTGTTGGCGGCCTCGCTCTGGCGGCGAGCCCGCTCGGCGGCGGCCTGGGCCTTGCGGTCCGGGGCCAGCACCATCGTCATGTTCCGCCCGTCGATGCGGGGCATGATCTCCACCCGACCCACGTCGGTGACAGCCTCGACCACCTCGTCGAGGATCCGCTTGCCGAGCTCGGGGTGGTGCATCTCCCGGCCCCGGAAGGTCAGGGTGACCTTCACCTTGTGCCCTTCCTGGAGGAAGCGCTCGACCTTGCGGGTCTTGGTGTCGAAGTCTCCCCTGGAGATCTTGGGCCGGTACTTCATCTCCTTGATGGAGACGCTCGATGCCTTTCGCCGGGATTCCTTGGCCTTCTGCGCCGCCTCGTACTTGTACTTGCCGTAATCCATGATCCGGCAGACGGGCGGGTTGGCCTGGGCGGCGACCTCGACCAGGTCGAGGTCGAGCTCACGGGCACGTGCCAAGGCTTCGGGCAGCGGCCTGATTCCGATCTGAGAACCGTCCGCGCCCACTAGGCGTACTTCACGGGCCCGGATGCGATCGTTGATCCGCGGCTCGTTGTTGGACGGCGTGGCTATCGCCGGTCACTCCTCATGAATGCGCAGGCACCTCCGTACGCTGTTGACTGTTCGGTCTCCGTGCCCCCGCCTTCCGCCCGAAAAGCGAAAGAGCGGACGCCGAGAAGCCGACATCCGCTGAGCAGGCTGACGCCTGCGGCGTACGACGCAACCCGAGCGCACGTTCGGCCGGAGCCTGGTGGTCGGGTGGGGGCCTGCTCGTCGCCGGGCCGGCCCCGCTTCTCGTGAAGTTGTGGGCGCGTAGGGTACCAGCGACAGGCGGTCACCGGACAACTGGTCCTCCGTCACGTCACCGACCTGTCATGACCGACACGAAGCAGCCAACCTCGGGAAGAAGACGATGAGCCTCTGGACACCGTCGGGCGAGCACCCAGTCGACCGCCAGCCCTCCGGCGAGCGCACCGCGTCGTCGGCGAGCGGCCCGCCCGGGGCCGCGGGCGGGCCGTCGCTCGACGACCTCACCCCCGAGCAGCGGGCCCAGTACGAGGAGATGGCCCGCCAGATGGAGGCGGCCCAGGCCCAGATGCTGCAGATGCCGGCGGGGATGGTGGTCGGCCAGCAGACGATGCAGTACTACGAGCTCGCCGCGCTCTACCTGTCCCAGCAGCCGCCGCGGCTCGAGGACGCCCGGATCGCGATCGACGCGCTGGGCGCCGTGGTCGACAAGCTCGGCGTGCGGCTGGGCGACGCCGAGCAGCCCCTCCGCCAGGCCGTGCACCAGCTGCGGCTGGCGTTCGTGCAGGTCGCCGGTCAGGCGCCGCCGACCGGCCAGGCCGGCGCGCCAGGCGGCGGGGCCGGCGCGACCGGCGGGACCGACGGCGGCGGGGCCGGGGCGGCCACCACGGCCGCCGCGGGCGAGACCCCGGGTGCCGGCGACGGCGACGGCGGGGCACCGGCCGCCGAGGCCGGGGGTGCGAGCGCCGGCGCGGCCGACGGCGCGGCGCCGACCGGGCAGCCGGCCGACGAGGCCAAGGCCGCCGGAGACCCGGCGGCGACCGATTCGGCCGCCGGGGGCCCGGCGGCGACCGAGCCGGGCGCCGGGTGACCGCCCGGCACCGATGGGCGGCGGCGCTGGCCGCCGCCCTCCTGGGGACGGTGCCGGCGTGCGGCGACGACGGCGGCTCGTCGGAGGACGCCGCCGGCGACCCGGCCGCGTCGCCCTTCGACCTCGTCGTGCTCGGCGACTCGTTCGTCGAGCACTCCCGGGACCAGATCCGGGCCTACGCCGAGTCCCAGGGCCTCGCCGTCGAGGTGATGGGGCTCGGCGGCACGGCGATCTGCAACTGGGACGACAAGCTCGAGGCCTACGCCGCCGCGCCGCCGCGGATCATGGTCATCTCCTTCGCCGGCAACGACATCCCCCACACCTGCTTCAACCCCACCGACGAGTCGCGTGACGCCGCCACCGTCGCCGCCGGCTACCGGGAGGAGCTCGACGACGTCGTCGAGCTGTTCGCCGACACCGGCGCCGAGCTGTGGGCCGTCGTGCCGCCGCCCATCCGCGACGAGGAGTTCGAGGAGCGGGCCGCGGCCATGCGGGTCATGTACGCCGAGGCGGCCGCCGACCACCCGGACCTCCGGCTCGTCGACGCCGCCGACGGCCTCGGGACCGAGTACCGGGCGACGCTCCCCTGCGAGCCGTGGGACGACTGTCCGCCCGAGGGCGAGGTCGTCGTCCGCGACGACGACGGGATCCACCTCGCCCCCGCCGGGGCCGAGCGCTACGCCCGCACCATCGTCGACACCGTGACATAGGGCGTGCGCCTGGACGCGCACCGGCCCGGGTCGACCGACCCGGGCCGGCGGACGCCAGGAACCCCTGGGACCCGGTCAGGCGGGCGTGATGCCGGCGGCCTCCCAGCGGCCGAGCCGGCCGGGCACCACCTCGAAGCGGACCCGCTCGCCCACCGGGATCGTGCGGGTGCCGTCCGCGATCGCCGTGCAGTGGAACGGCAGCTCGGCGCCGTCGGACGTGGTGATCACGCCCAGGCCCCGGGGCTCGTCGAACTCCGTCACCACGCCGGTGTCGGACCGGAAGGCCGACCGCGCCGGCGGCGCGGACCCCGTGGGCGTCGCAGACGTCGCGGGCTCGCCGGGCATCAGTGGACGATCTTGGAGAGCGGGAGCTCGATCAGGTCGGTGGCGCCCGCGTCCTTGAGCGCCGGGATCAGCGTGTTGATCTGCGACTTCGCCACCACGGCCTCGATCGCGTAGCCGTCCTCGCCGAACAGCTTCGACACCGTCGGCGACTTCATCGCCGGCATCAGCTTCGTCACCTCGTCGAGGTCGGCCTCGGCCACGTTCAGCTTCACCAGCACCTTGCCCCGGGCCTCCAGCACGCCGTCGAGCAGCACCTTGATCTGCTCCATGGCCTTGCGCTTGATCGGGTCCTCGTAGGCCTCGGGGTTGGCCACCAGCTCGGTGTAGCTGTGCAGGATCTCGTCGATGATCTTCAGGCCCGCCGCCCGCAGCGCCCGGCCCGTCTCGGTGATGTCGACGATGCAGTCGACGATGTCGGGCACCTTCGCCTCGGTGGCGCCGTAGCTGAGGCGGATGTCGGCCTTGATGCCCTTGCCCTCGAAGTAGCGGCGGGTGATCTCCGGGTACTCGGTCGAGACGCGCACGCCGTCGGGCAGGTCGCCCACCCGCGTGAACGGGCTGTCGGCGGGGACCGCCACCACGATCCGGATCGGCAGCGTCGTCGCCTTCGAGTACTGGAGCTCGCCGAGCGACACCACCCCGGCGCTGGTCTCCTCGACCCAGTCGCGGCCGGTGATGCCGAGGTCGAAGAGCCCCTCGGCCACGTACCGGGGGATCTCCTGGGGGCGCAGGATGCGGACCTCCTCGATGCGGGGGTCGGCGATCGTCGCCCGGTAGTCGACGGAACCCGACCGCGACACGGCGAGGTCGGCGGCTTCGAAGAGGGACAGCGTCGCCTTCTCCAGAGAGCCCTTGGGGAGCACGAGCTTCAGCACGGCCTGCCACCGTATGCGCTGGGCGCACCCATCCCGAGCGAATTCGCAGGCAACCGGCGTCCCTACGAGGCGTAGACGGTGGCCAGGCGCGCCATCTCCACCGCCACCCAGGCCGCCTCCTCGCCCACGTTGTGGCCGCCGGGGCCCTCGGAGCGGGCCAGCGCCTGGTCCTCGTTCTCGACGGTGAGCACCCCGAAGCCGATGGGAACGCCGGTGCGCAGCTGCACCTGCTGGATCCCGGCAGCGCACTCCCCCGCCACGATGTCGTAGTGGGTGGTCTCGCCCCGGACGACCGCGCCGACGCACACCAGCGCGTCGACCCGGCCCGAGGTCGCCAGCACCCGGGCACCGAAGGGGATCTCGAACGAGCCCGGCACCGCCACCTCGACGATGTCGGCCTCCAGGACACCGGTGCCGGTCAGGCCCCGCCGCGCCCCCTCGACCAGCCGGTCGACCAGGTGGGAGTTCCACCGGGCCCGCACGATGCCGACCCGCAGGCCCTTGCCCGCGTCCGGCTCCGGCTGCCCGGCGCGCAGATCACCGCCGGCCATCGATCGCTCGCCCCCGCAGGGCGCGTGTCACGTCAGAGCACATCGTCCAATCCTTCCAGGAGATGACCCATGCGCTCGCGCTTGGTGCGGAGGTACGCGATGTTCTCCGGGTTCGGCTGGGTGAGGAGCGGCACCCGCTCGGTGATCTCCAGCCCGAAGCCCTCCAGGCCGCCGTACTTCGCCGGGTTGTTGGTCATCACCCGCATGGTGGTGACCCCCAGGTCGACGAGGATCTGCGCCCCGATGCCGTACTCGCGGCTGTCGACGGGCAGGCCGAGGGCCAGGTTGGCGTCGACGGTGTCGTGCCCGTTGTCCTGCAGCTGGTAGGCCCGCAGCTTGTGGCCGATGCCGATGCCGCGGCCCTCGTGGCCCCGCAGGTAGACGACCACGCCCATGCCCTCGGTGGCGATGCGCTGCATCGCCTCGTTGAGCTGGGGGCCGCAGTCGCAGCGCATCGAGCCGAACACGTCGCCGGTCAGGCACTCGGAGTGGACCCGGACCAGCACGTTCTCCTGGCCCTGCACCGCGCCCTTCACGAACGCCAGGTGCTCGGTGCCGTCGAGGGTCGAGCGGTACGCGTAGCAGGTGAAGTCGCCCCACTCGGTGGGCACCCGCGCCTCGGTGATCCGCTGGACCAGCTTCTCGGTCTGGCGGCGGTAGCGGGTGAGGTCGGCGATCGAGATGAGGAGCATGTCGTGCTCCTCGGCGAACCGCTCCAGCTCGGGGAGCCGGGCCATGTCGTCCTTCTTCTCGTTCACCAGCTCGGCCAGCACGCCCGCCGGGTAGAGCCCGGCCATGCGGGCGAGGTCGATCGCCGCCTCGGTGTGGCCGCCCCGCTTCAGCACGCCGCCGTCTCGGGCCACGAGGGGGAAGATGTGGCCGGGGCGGGCGAGGTCGCTGGGGCGGGTGGCGGGGTCGACCAGCGCGGCGATCGTGGCGGCGCGGTCGTAGGCCGAGATGCCGGTGGTGGTGCCGTGGCGGTAGTCGACCGTCACGGTGAACGCCGTCCGCATGCTCTCGGTGTTGTCGGCCACCATCAGCGGGAGGTCGAGCTCGCGGGCCCGCTCGGTGGTGATCGGGGCGCAGATCACCCCGGACGTGTGGTGCAGGAAGAAGGCGATCTTCTCCGGCGTCGCGCACTCGGCCGCCATGATGAGGTCACCCTCGTTCTCGCGGTCCTCGTCGTCGACGACGATGACGATCTCGCCGCGCCCGATGGCGGCGACGGCGTCTTCGATCTTGGCGAACGGCATCGGTCTCAGCCCTCCGTGGGTGCTCCGGCCCGGTCAGGCGCGACCGGTGCCGGGCGAGGCGGGACCATCCTGCCAGGTGAGCAGGCGCTCGACGTACTTCACGGTGACGTCGACTTCGAGGTTCACCTTGTCGCCCACCTGCCGGCGGCCGAGGGTGGTGACCTCCATCGTGTGCGGGATGACCGCCACGGTGAAGCCGTCGTCGAGCACGTCGACCACGGTGAGGCTCACCCCGTCGACGGTGATCGACCCCTTCTCGACCACGTAGCGGAGCAGCTCGCGGGGCATGCGGACCGCCAGGTCGGGGGCCGGGGAGGTGACCTCGCCGACGCCGTCGACGTGGCCCTGCACGATGTGGCCGCCCAGCCGGTCCTGCACGCGGACGGGCCGTTCCAGGTTCACCGGGTCGCCGGGCCGCAGCTCGCCCAGGGTGGTGCGGCGCAGCGTCTCGTCGCTGAGGTCGGCCTCCCACCACCCGTCGCCCTGGGCCACGAGCGTGATGCAGACGCCGTTGACGGCGATCGAGTCGCCCGTCTGGGCGTCGTCGAGCACCTTCCGGGCCGCGATGCGGATCCGGGCGCCGTCGATGCGATCGACCTCGCCCATCTCCTCGACAATGCCGGTGAACATGTTGCGCTCCTCGCCTCAGTGCCGATCGGGCACGACGTCGATGCGGAGGTCGGCACCGAGCTGGGTCGCGGCCAGGATCCGTCCGCGCCACACGTCGGCCATGGTGGCCGCTCCGCGCCCGTTGAACAAACCGACGGCGTCGTGGCCGCCGAAGAAGGCCGGCGCCAGGTACAGCACGTACCGGTCGACCAGGCCCCGGTGGTGGAAGGACGCGGCGACGGTCGCGCCGCCCTCCACCAGCAGCTGCAGGACACCCTTCTCCCCCAGCTCGTCGAGCACCGTGCCCGGCTCGCCGCCGACCTCCAGGCACGGGTGCACCTTGGCCTCGGGCGGGGCGGTGCCGAGCACGACGCGCAGGGGGTCGGGGCCCTCGGCGTCGCGGACGGTCAGCTCGGGGTCGTCGGCCCGGACGGTGCCCGCGCCGACGAGGACGGCGTCGCTCTCGGCCCGCAGCCGGTGGACGTCGGCCCGGGCCTCGGGCCCGGTGATCCAGCGGCTGGTGCCGTCGGGGGCCGCGGTGCCGCCGTCGAGGGTGGCCGCCATCTTCAGGATCACGTAGGGGCGGCCGGTGCGGCGGTGGTGCAGGTAGGGCCGGAGCTGCTCGGTGACCGCCTCGGCCTCGACCCCGGTGTCGACCGTGATGCCGTGCACCCGGAGCTTGCGGAGGCCGGAGCCGGCGACCTTCCAGTCGGGGTCCTCGATCCCGACGACGACCCGGCCCACCTTCGCCTCGACGAGCGCGGTCGCGCAGGCGGCGGTGCGCCCGACGTGGCTGCAGGGCTCGAGGGTCGTGTAGACGGTGGCGCCGGTGAGGTCGGCGCCGGCGGCGCGGGCGGCGGCGAGGGCGACGGCCTCGGCGTGGGGCCCGCCGGGCGGCTGGGTGGCGCCCTCGAAGGTGCGGCCGTCGGCGGTGACGATCACGCACCCGACCCAGGGGTTGGGGCTGGTGGTCGTCCGCACGCCGGCGGCCAGCGCGATCGCCCGCCGCATGTGCCGTGCGTCCTGGCTGTCGGGGCTGCCGCCGTGGCCGGTGTCGCCGTCGTCGCCGTCCTGGCTGGTGTCGTGGTCCTCCTCGACCATCACCGGCAGCCTAAGGCCCGTCGTCACGCCGGAAATTAGAACACGTTCTAGTTTTTGTGTCCAGGTGGTGTGACCTTCGACCGCGCGCCCGTGCCGGCTCGGTGACGCCCGGCGACGGCGCGGCGTCAGTGGGGGCGGCCGCCGGTGAGCAGGTCGAGGGCGTGCGGGATCACGTCGAGGACCGCGTCGAGGCACTCGATCGACCCGCTGGTCGAGCCCGGCAGGTTCAGCACCAGCGCCTGGCCCCGCGTCCCGGCGATGCCCCGGGACAGGCGGCCGAGCGGGCTCACCAGCCGCATCGCCTCGGCCAGCCCGGGCGCCTCCCGCTCGATCGCCGCCTTCGTGCCCTCGGGGGTGAGGTCGCGGGGCCCGAAGCCCGTGCCGCCGGTGGTGACCACCAGCCCGGCGAAGCCGTCGGTCAGGGCGCGGAGGGCGTCGGCCACGGACTCGACGCCGTCGGCCACCACCTGCCGGTCGACCACGTCGAAGCCGGCGGCGCGGAGGTGGGCGTCGAGCGCCGTCCCGGAGCGGTCCTCCCGGGTGCCGGCGACGACGCCGTCCGAGACCGTGAGCACCTTGGCCGCCCAGGTCACTGCTCCACCCCGTGGGCGGCGTCGAGCTCCTTGACGAGCTTCTTCGGGGCGACGGCCCGGTAGCTCTCGTCGAGGAAGTCCGAGTAGAGGTCGACCGGGACCTCGTCCCCGTCGGCAGCCGTGACGTCGAGGCTGACCCACCCGGCCCGCCCCAGCCCGTAGCCGGTGGGCGCGGCGCCGGGAAGCCCGAGCGCCACCTCGGCCGACTCGGGCAGCTTCACCGAGAAGCCGTGCTCACCGAGGAAGACGAAGACCTTCTTGCCGACCTTCACCACCGTGTCGCCCCACGGGTGGTCCTCCCACGCCCCGGGGAACCCCAGCGCCTCCCGCAGCAACCCCTCCACGACCTCGTGCACCCGCCGAAGCCTACGCACGCGGCATGGCGAGCTGGTCCGGGTGGGCGAGGTCGTCGACCGTCAATGCTCCGCGAGCCGATCCAGGAGCTCGCGGTACGTCTCCACGGCTCTCTGGAGCCTCGCCATGAACTCGGGGTCCCGCCGCCGCTGCTCCATCGCCTCGCGTTCTCCTTGGGACCGACGGCCCCGGAAGCGGTGGGCGGCGGTCAGAGGTGGGTGTGGAGGAGGCCGATGGTCGCGCCGGCGGCGATCAGCCACGTCGAGCTGACCTCGGTGCGCCACAGGACGAGACCGGCGACGGCGGCCACGGCGACGGTCGGGGCGTCGACCAGGGCGTCGCCGCCCAGCCGCAGCAGCACCCCGCCCATCAGCCCCAGGGCTCCGGCGTTGACGGCGTCGAGCACCGCCCCGGTGGCCGCCGACGACCGCAGCCAGCCGACCAGCCGCCCCAGCAGCCCGGCGAACACGAACGACGGCAGGAAGATCCCGACGGTCGCCACCACCGCTCCCGGGACGCCCGCCACCAGGTACCCGACGAACGTCGCCGTGGTGAACACCGGTCCCGGCGTCACCTGCCCGACGCTGGCGGCGTCGAGGACCTGCTGCTCGGTCAGCCAGCCCAGCCGGTCGACCAGCTCGCCGTCCAGGAACGCCAGCAGCACGTAGCCGCTGCCGTACAGGACCGACCCGATCTTCACGAAGGTCAGGAACAGCGGCACGAGCCCCACCCCCAGCAGCGCCGGCGGGGGTCGGCGCCCGAGGTGCGCCGCCAGGCCCAGCAGCCCGGCGGCCGCCAGCAGCCCCAGCTCGTCGACCCCGGCCAGGTAGCCGGCGGCCGCGGCGACGGCCAGGGCCGCCCGGGGCGGGGTCCCGGCGGCCGTCGGGGCCAGCGACCACAGGGCGGCGGCGACGATGGCGATCACCACCGGCTTGACCCCGTAGAGCACGCCCTCGAGGCTCGGCGTGTCGCCGTACCGCACGTAGGCCCAGGCCAGCGCGGTCGCCAACGCGGCGGCCGGGAGGATGAAGCAGACACCCGAGACGACCAGCCCCCGCCACCCCGCCCGGCGGGCGCCCAGGTGGATCGCCAGCTCGGTGCTGTTCGGGCCGGGGACGAGGTTGGTGGCGCTGATCGTGTCGAGCAGCTCCTGCTCGTCGACCCACCGGCGCCGGCGCACCACCTCGTCGTGCAGCATCGCCACGTGGGCGGCGGGACCGCCGAACGACGTGCACCCCAGCCGGAGGAACAGCGCCGCCAGCTCCCGCAGGCCTCCCGGCTCGGGCCGTGGTGCGGACGCTGCCCCGCCCGGCGGCTCGGCCCCGGGGCTCCCGGCCGGCGCCGTCACGGGGAACGCTGGTAGCGGAAGAGGGCCATGCCGTCGGTGTCGGCGGCCTGGGGGAGGAGGAGGGCGCCACTCCCCCACGGGGCCCAGGGGTCGCCGGGCGGGTCGAGCGGGGTGAGGTCGGGGCGCTCGGCGCGCAGCCAGGCGTCGACCTCCACCGACTCGGCGACCGTCAGCGTGCACACCGAGTACACGAGCGTGCCGCCCGGGCGCACCAGATCGGCCGCGGCGGCGACCAGCGACCGCTGCAGCGCGGCCAGGCGGTCGACCGACGCGGGCTCCACCCGCCACCGCAGGTCGGCGCGCCGCCGCAGGGTGCCGAGGCCGGAGCAGGGGGCGTCGACCAGCACCCGGTCGAACGAGCCGGCCCGCCACGGGGGTCGGGTGCCGTCGGCCGTGACCACCGCGACCCGGTCGCCGACGCCGGTCCGCTCGGCGTTGGCCCGCACCAGGCCCGCCCGGCGCTCGCGCACGTCGGCCGCCACGACCCGCGCACCGGCGGCGGCCAGCGCCGTCGCCTTCCCGCCGGGCGCGGCGCACAGGTCGAGCACCCGCTCCCCCGCCTCGGCGCCGACCAGCGCCGTCACCAGCTGCGACGCCGTGTCCTGCACGTAGCCGTCGGGCCGCTCCACGACCTCGGCCGGCTCGTTCATCGTGGCCAGGGCGGCGAGGGCCTGCGCCCGCCCGAGGTCGGCGGTGAGGCGCTCGACCACCCAGTCGGGCACGCTCAGCCGGGTGGCGTCGTCGGGCCAGTCGTCGGGGCCGAGCGGCTGGTCGGCGACCCGGCGCAGCACCGCGTTGACGAGGCCGCGGGCCGACCGGGGCGTGACCGCCACGGTCTCGGCCACCGCGGCGTGGGCGGCCACCCCGCCGTACGCGAGCTGGTAGGCGCCGAGGCGCAGGGCGCTGCGCACCCGGTCGACGGGCGGCTTCGTGAGGAAGCGGTCGACCAGGAAGTCGCACGCCCGGCGCATCCGGGTCGTGCCGTAGACGAGGTCGGTGACGAAGCGACGGTCCCGCTCGGGCAGCCCCGACCGACCGAGCAGCGTGGGCAGGACCAGGTTGGCGTAGGCGCCGTGGTGCTCGATCCGCTCCAGGGCGTCGAGCGCCACCTTGCGGGCCGACGGCACCGGTGCGCGGGAGGCCCCGGGCTTGCCACCCCGGCCGGACTTCCGGGCCGGGCCGCCCCGCCGCCCCCGACCGCCACCACGCCCCGCCCGCGACGGGCCCGGGCCCGAACCTGGGCCCGAGGCCGGCGTCGCCGGGCGTCGTCCACCGCTCCCCCGCCCCGAGGCGGGTCGGTCCGCGTCAGCCACCGAGCGGCTCCGATCCGGGCTCCCAGCGGGCGCCGTTGGCCCAGGCGGTCGCGGCCATCCTCGGTTTCCCCTCCGGCTGCACCTCGACCAGCCGGATGGGCCCGTCGCCCGCGGGCACGTCGACGCCGTCGGGCACGTCGACGCCCTCGGCCGTCGCCGCCAGCGACGTGCGCCACACCTTCAGCCGCTTGCCCCGGAACGTCGTCCACGCGCCGCCGACCCGCACCAGCCGGTGGATCTCCACCGCGGGCCGCGTCCAGTCGATCTGCAGCTCGGACGGCTCGATCTTGTGGGCGTAGGTGGGCTCGCCCACCTGCGGCTGCGGTTCGCCGAGCCCGTCGCGGAGCCCGTCGAGCAGCAGCCGCGTGCCCTCCTCGGTGAGCCGGGCCCGCAGCTCGTCGACGGTGTCGTCGGGCCCGATCGGCACCTCGGCCCGGGCGTAGATGCCGCCGGTGTCGAGGCCCTCCTCCACCACCATGAGGTCGACGCCGGTCACCTCGTCGCCGGCCAGCACCGCCCGCTCGACCGGCGCCGCGCCCCGCCAGCGGGGCAGCAGCGAGAAGTGGAGGTTGACCAGCGGCAGCGCCGTCAGGACGTTGGCCCGGATCAGCCGCCCGAAGGCGACGACCACGCCCAGGTCGGCGCCGACGTCGAGGACGTCGTCGACCGTGTCGGACACCGGCAGCCCCAGCTCCAGCGCCGCCGCCTTCACCGGCGACGGCATCGTGCGGCCGCCCCGGCCCCGGCGGGCGTCGGCGCGGGAGACCACGAGGGCGACGTCGAACCCGGCGTCGACCAGCGCCCGGAGCGGGCGCACGGCGAAGTCGGGCGTGCCGAGGTAGACGAGGCGGCGCGGGTGCGCGGGCGCCGGAGGGAGCTCCAGGGGCATCGTCGCAACAGTAGGAGGCCGGCGGACCGACCGGTGACGGCCGGGACGGTCGGGCGCGCCTCGACCGGGCGAGGCGCAGCGGGCCGCCGGGAACGATCGACTAGCGCAGCGAGAAGCCGCCGCCCCGGCGGGCGGGGGCCACCTCCGGCTCGAAGTTGGCGCCGATGCCCAGCTCCCGGATGGTCCGCAGCGCCTTCTTCCGGGTGTCCGGATCGAGGCGCTCGAGCAGCAGGATGCCGTCGAGGTGGTCCATCTCGTGCTGGAAGCAGCGGGCGGTGATCTCGTCGGCCTCGATCGACACCTCGTTGCCGTCGAGGTCGTAGCCCGTGAGGTGCACGACCTTGGGCCGCACGATCTCCCACGACAGGCCGGGCACCGACAGGCAGCCCTCCTCGTAGGACCACTCGCCGTCGGACTCGACGATGGTGGGGTTCACCAGCGTGTGGGGCCCGTCGCCCACGTCGTAGACGAACAGCCGCTTCCGGACGCCGATCTGCGGGGCGGCCAGGCCCATGCCCGGCGCCTCGTACATCGTGGTGATCATGTCGTCGGCCAGCCGGACGAGCTTGCCGTCGATGTCGGTGACCTCGGCGGCCCGCTGTCGAAGGACGGGATCGCCGACGAGACGGATGGGGTGACTGGCCATCGGCCCAGGTTACCGTCGGCCGGAACGCTTCCAGAACGGTTCCAGAACGGAGCCGCTTCCGGGCCAAATCGGTGGGCCGACGCGGCGCCGGGGCGTAGCGTCCAGGGTGTGACCGGCCCGATCGCTCGCACCATCGAGGACGACGAGCTCGCCGACTGGCTGTACGTGCCCCGCACGGCGATGCTCGGCGCGCCCCCTGACGAGGAGACCGTCGAACGCATGCGGGAGCGGGTCCAGCTCGACCGCTGCGTCGCCGCCTTCGACGGCAGCCCCGACGGGCGGCCGGTCGGCTCGGCCGGCTCGTTCCACGCCCCGGTCGCCGTCCCGGGCGGCCGCGTCGACGCGGGGGCCGTGACCGCCGTCGGCGTCCTCCCCACCCACCGGCGCCAGGGCCACCTCAGCCGCATGATGCAGCTGCAGCTGGCCGACATCGCCGAGCGCGACGAGCCCATCGCGATCCTGGTGGCCGCCGAGTACCCGATCTACGGCCGCTTCGGCTACGGCCCGGCCACCGACGCCGCCGGCGTACGGATCGACACGTCGGCCCCGGACCTGTGGGTCGACCCGCCGACCGGCCGCATCGAGCTGGTCGACGACAACGTGGCCTTCACCAAGGCGCTCGTCGACGTGTACGCCCGGGTGTGGTCGACGATCCCCGGGCACCTCGAGTACGAGGACTGGCGCTGGCCGGTGCAGACCGGCGAGGTGGAGGGCACGTTCGGCAGCAGCGAGGAGCGCCGCAGCCGCACGAAGGTGGTGTGGCGCGACGCCGCCGGGGAGGTCGGCGGCGTCGCCGCCTACACGGTGAAGGACGAGTGGCAGGACAACCGGCCCCAGGGCGAGCTGCGCTGCGAGCACCTGGTCACCGCCACGGCCGAGGCCGAGCGGGAGCTGGTCCGCTACATGAGCGAGGTCGACTGGACCGCCCGCGTGGTCCTGCAGCTGCGCCCGGTCGACGAACCGGTGGCGCTGTGGCTCCGCGACGGCCGCCGAGCCGTCATCATCGACCGCTCCGACCACTGCTGGATCCGGGTGCTCGACGTCGCCGCCGCGCTCACGGCCCGCCGGTACGCGGCCGACGGGCGGCTGGTGCTCGAGATCGACGACCCGATGGGGTTCGCCAACGGCCGGTACGCCCTCGAGGGTGGGCCGGACGGCGCGCTCTGCACCCCGACCGACGACGACCCCGACCTGGTCCTCGACGTGAAGGCGCTGGGCAGCGCCTACCTCGGCGGCCACACGTGGCACCGCCTGGCGGCCGGCGGGTGGGTGAGCGAGGCCCGGGCCGGGGCGCTGGAGCGGGCGTCGACGATGTTCACCTCACCCCGCGCCCCCTGGTGCGCGCTCACGTTCTGACCGCCCCGCCGAGATCGGGGGATCCCGCGTTGGAGATCCCCCGAACCGCACCGGTCTCGGGGGTCACGGGCGTTCGCCGGCGGCGGGGCGGACGACCCGGTCCTCGGTGACCAGCGCGGTGACCAGGTCGGCGGGCGTGACGTCGAACGCCGGGTTCACGGCCCGCGCCCCCGGCGGCGCCATCCGCACGTCGGCGATCGACAGCACCTCGGCGCCGTCGCGGTCCTCGATCTCGATGGCGTCGCCGTCGGGGGTGCCCAGGTCGACCGTCGACTCCGGCGCCGCCACCACGAACGGCACCCCCGCCCGGGCCGCGGCCAGGGCCAGCGGGTAGGTGCCGACCTTGTTGGCGACGTCGCCGTTGGCCGCCACCCGGTCGGCGCCCACCACGACGGCGTCGACCTCGCCGCGGGCGATCAGCGACGGCCCGGCGCCGTCGACCACCACCCGGTAGTCGACGCCCATCTCCTCCAGCTCCCACGCCGTCAGCCGGCTGCCCTGGAGGAGCGGGCGGGTCTCGTCGGCGTAGACCCGGGCCACCCGGTGGCGCTCGTGCAGCGACCGCACCACGCCCAGCGCCGTGCCCCACTCGACGCAGGCGAGGCGGCCGGCGTTGCAGTGGGTGTGGAGCCGCAGCCCCTGCCGGGCGCCCGGGCAGAGCTCCTCCAGCAGGTCGGCGCCGCGGCCGCCCATGCGGCGGTTGGCGGTGGCGTCCTCGTCGAGCAGCGCCAGCGCCGCGTCCAGCACGGCGTCGCGACCCTTGTCGAGCGCGGCGAGCGCCCGGTCGACGCCGCGGGCCAGGTTCACGGCGGTGGGCCGGGCGTTGCGCAGGCCGTCGACCGCCTTCGCCAGCCCGCCCTCGTCCCAGCCCTTCTGGCGGGCCTCGTCGAGCGCCAGCACCACGCCCAGCGCCCCGGCGGCCCCGAGGGCGGGCGCGCCCCGCACCGCCAGCCGCCGGATGGCGTGCACCAGGCCGTCGACGTCGGTGAGGTGGACGTGGCGCAGCTCGTGCGGCAGGGCGGTCTGGTCGACGATGACCACCGCGCCGTCGCTCCAGTCGATCGTCCGCACCAGGGCATTCTGCCGTATCGCGCTACACACGGAGGGGGTCCACCACCAGGCGCAGTCGTCCCGGGGGCCGGGGCAGGCCGGCCAGGGCGTCGCACAGGGTGGCGTGGTCGGGGGCCCGGAGCAGCCAGCGGCCGTCGGCGGGGCCCAGCACGTCGACGCCGGGCGGGCGGCCCAGGGCGGCGACGAACGCCGGTGCCGCGGCACCCGACACCTCGGCCAGCGCCGCGGCCGGCGGGAACCGCAGCAGCTCGCGGCGCTCGCGCTCGGCATCGGCCACCCGGGTGGGATCGGCGTGGAGCGCAGCCAGCACGACCTCGTGGCGGGGCACCCGGGTCTGGAGCACGAGCCGGCCGCCGCCGGCCCGGCCCCCGACCAGGCGGGCGGCCCGGACCACGAGGCCCAGCGCCTGCTCGGCGGCCCGGTAGCGGGGGGCGAGGAGCTCCTGGTCGAGGTCGAGGAAGGCGACGACGTCGGCCCGGCCGCCCTTGTGCAGCACGGCCTCGGTGCCGACCACCACCCGGGCAGCCGCGGCGATGGCAGCCATGGCGGGATCGTCGTTGAGCGAGCTGACCTCCCCCACCGGCTCCCCCACCAGCGCCTCCAGCTCCTCCCGCACCCGGCTCACGCCCTGGCGGAGCAGCTTCAGGCGGGTGGCCCCGCAGGCGGCGCACACCTGGGGCCGCTCCTGGCCGCAGCGGGGGCAGGCCAGCCGCCCGGCCTCCAGCTGGGTGAGGGCGGCGTCGCACGACTCGCAGCGGGCCAGCTCGCCGCAGCCGGCGCAGGCCAGCAGCCGGGCCCGACCCACCCGGTTGAGGACGCACAGGACGCGGCGGTCGCTGCGCAGGACCTCGACCAGCCGGGGGGCGACGAGCCCGGTGCGGGGATCGTCGCGGCGCCGGTCGAGGACGTCGACCAGCGGCCAGCCGGCCCGCTCCTCCTGGCGGGACGGCAGCGTGGCCGGCGCCCACGCCAGCGCCTCGAGCGACGGGCACGGCGACACCAGCGTGCACGGCACCCCGGCCCGCCGGGCCCGCTCGATCGCCACGTCGCGGGCGTTCCACGTGGGGGTCTGCTCCTGGGCGTGGCCCTCGTCGTGCTCGTCGACGACGACGACCGCGGCCAGGTCGCCGACCGGCGCCCACGCCGCGGCCCGGGTGCCGACCACGGTGGCCCCGGCGGCGCCCAGCGCCCAGTCGCGGGGGTGGGACGCGGTGGTGACGCCCTCCCGGCGGAGCCGCTGGGCGATGCGGCGGGCCTGCTCGAGCCCGGGGCAGATCACGAGCGTGTTGCCCTGGCGGGCGGCGTCGAGGACGACGTCGGCGGGGTCGGCGGCCGGGGGCAGGCGGAGGACGGTCCGCAGCGCCGACGACGCCGGCGCCCCCCACGGCCCCGGTTCCCCGGGGTCCGGGGGCCGGGCGGGCGACGACGAAGGGCGAGCGGCTGCGGCCGCCTCGTCCGCGGCCGAGGTGGGCGGCCGGGGGCTCGGCGCCGGGAGGTGGTGGACGTTCCGCTCCGGGTTGGCGGTCCGGAGGAACTGCGCCGGGCGGCCCGCCCAGCGCCAGGCGGCCCAGTGGGCCAGCTCGATGAGGTCGGGGGTGGGCCCCCACCCGGACAGCTTGGTCAGCGGCCGGGGCGTGACGCCGGGGGGCGGCTCCACGTCGACGGCGACGATCCAGCCGCCCACGCGGCGGCCGCCGAGGACGATCCGCACCCGCGTCCCGACGCGGACCTGGTCCCCGAACTTCTCGGGGACCAGGTAGTCGAAGGTCTTGTCGATGGCCGGCTCGTCGGGCAGCACCCGGACGACCCGACCCTCGACGGGCCGCCGCTCGGCGGCCCGACCCCGGGCGGCGGCAGGAGCCGGTTCCGGCTCCTGCCACAGCGAGGGCTGGGTCTCAGAGGCCGAGGGCACTCTTCAGGTCGTCGACCTTCGTGGTCTGCTCCCAGGTCAGCTCCTTGTCGCTCCGGCCGAAGTGGCCGTAGGCGGCGGTGCGCTTGTAGATCGGCCGGCGCAGGTCGAGGTCGCGGACGATCGCCGCGGGGCGCAGGTCGAAGATCTCCTGGACGGCCGAGCCGATCTTCTGGGGGTCGACGTTCTCGGTGCCGAAGGTCTCGACCAGCAGCGACACCGGGTGGGCGACGCCGATCGCGTAGGCGACCTGCACCTCGCACCGCTTGGCGGCACCGGCGGCCACCACGTTCTTGGCGACCCAGCGGGCGGCGTAGGCGGCCGAGCGGTCGACCTTCGACGGGTCCTTGCCGGAGAACGCACCGCCGCCGTGGCGGGCGGCGCCGCCGTAGGTGTCGACGATGATCTTCCGGCCGGTCAGGCCGCAGTCGGCGTGGGGGCCGCCCAGCTCGAACGAGCCGGTCGGGTTCACGAGGACGCGGAAGTCGTCGTCCTGGAACTGCGGCGGCACCAGCGGCCGGATCACGTGCTCGATCAGGTCGGGCTTGATCAGCGTCTCGGCGTCGAGGCCGGGCTGGTGCTGGGTCGAGATCAGCACGGTCTTGAGGGCGACCGGGACGCCGTCCTCGTAGTCGAGGGTGACCTGGGTCTTCCCGTCGGGGCGCAGGTACGGGAGGATCCCCGCCTTGCGGACCTCGGAGAGCCGGTGGGCCAGGCGGTGGGCCAGCCAGATCGGCAGGGGCATCAGGTCGTCGGTCTCGTCGACCGCGTACCCGAACATCATCCCCTGGTCGCCGGCGCCCTGCTTGTCGAGGTCCTCGTCCCGGCCCTCGAGCCGCTGCTCGTAGGCCTTGTCGACGCCCTGGGCG
>DATCLV010000233.1:0-1727 GCA_036563745.1 Acidimicrobiales bacterium
ACGCCGGGCAGCACGTGGTGGACACCCCGCTGCCGCTCCCCCCGGCCGACGAGCTGGTCGCAGCGTTCACGACGCTGTGGAACGTGGGCGCCGCCGGGGCCCCGCTGGCCGACCCCGAGAAGGTCGAGCCCCTCAACCGGGAGCTGCGGGAGGCGGCGAAGGCGATCGACTCGTGGACGTTCGCCGAGGCCCTGTGCACGACGCAGCTGCTGTCCCGGCAGATCGTCCAGGACTTCGTGGCGGGGTACGACCTGCTGGTCACGCCCACGATGGCGTGCCTGCCGCCGGCGGTCGGGGCCCTGCTGGCCGGGTCGGAGGAGGTGCCGATGATGGCCCTGCTCAACAGCTACCCGATGGCGGTGTTCACGTCGCTGTTCAACGTGACCGGGCAGCCGGCGATCTCGGTGCCGGTCCACCACGACGAGGCGTCGGGCCTGCCGGTCGGGGTGCAGATCGTGGCGGCGCCGTGGCGGGAGGACCTGCTGCTGCAGGTGGCGCGGCTCCTGGAGCAGGCGCACCCCTGGTCGGACCGGCGCCCGCCGGTGAGCTGACCGTCCGGTCGCACCGAGCCTGCCCGCGAGCGGGGGAGCCGGCGCTCCCGTCCGCAGGCGGGTTTCCGGTCGCCGGTCGCCGGTCGCCGGTCGCCGGTCGCCGGTCGCCGGTCGCCGGGGGTCGGTTTCCCGCACCCCGAAGACGGGTGGCCGCTCGATCGCAATCGTCCCCCGGGAGGCGGACGATCGGAGCATGATCCACCTCGACCAGGTCAGCCGGGTGTACGGGTCGGCAGCGGCGGCGGCCGGGACCGCCGGCGCGCCGCCGGTCCGGGCGCTCGACCGGGTGACCCTCCGGTTCGACCCCGGCACCTTCACCGCCGTCATGGGCCCGTCCGGGTCCGGGAAGAGCACGCTGCTCCACTGCGCCGCCGGCATGGACCGGCCCACCGAGGGCTCGGTGTGGTGGGGTGACACCGAGGTGTCCGGCCTGCCCGAGCGGCGGCTGGCGGTGCTGCGGCGGGAGCGGGTGGGGTTCGTGTTCCAGTCGCTGAACCTGATCCCGGCGATGACCGCCGCCCAGAACGTCGAGCTGCCGAGCCGCCTGGCGGGGCGGCGCCTCGACCCCGACGAGGTCGTCCGGGCGCTGGCCCACGTCGGCCTCGGCGACCGGGCGGGGGCGCGGCCGGCGGAGCTGTCGGGTGGGCAGCAGCAGCGGGTCGCCATCGCCCGGGCGCTGGTCGCCCGGCCCGACCTGGTGTTCGCCGACGAGCCCACCGGTGCCCTCGACCGCCGCACGGGCCGGCAGATCCTCGACTTCCTCCGGGCGGGCGTCGACACGCTGGGCCAGACCTGCGTGATGGTGACCCACGACCCGGTCGCCGCGTCGGTCGCCGACCGGGTGGTCGTCCTCGAGGACGGCCGGGTCGTCGACGACCTCGCCCGCCCGTCCACCGCGGCCCTCGCCGCCCAGCTGGGAGCGGCGTGACGTGCGCGGGATCGTGCGCCGCGGCGGCCGTGACGGTCGAGGCGCTCGACGCGCCGGAGGCGCTCGCCGGGAGGCGTGGCGGCTCGCCGTCGCCCAGGTCCGGCAGCAGCCCGCGGCGTTCGTCGCCGTCGCCGCCACCGCCCTGCTGGCCGTCGCCACCATCACCCTGTTCGCCACGCTCATCGCCGGTGACGTCGCCACGCCCGCCCACCTGAAGGACCAGGGCCCCGGCGAGGACGGCCTGGGCG
>DATCLV010000241.1:0-3361 GCA_036563745.1 Acidimicrobiales bacterium
GGTCGTCCTCCGCCGCCGGCCGGCACTCGCTCGGCGGCACCTGCGGGGGCGTCGCCGGGGGCGGGGCGGTGGTCGTGGTCGTCGTGGGCGGGGGTTCGGCGGCTTCGCCGCGCCCGCCGCCGCCACCGCCGCCGCCGCCACCCAAGCTGCACGCCCCGGCCGTCAGCCCCAGGGCGACGACGCCCAGCCCCACCATCACCCGTGCCCAAATACCGAGAACGGTACGCGCTCCGGCCCGCCTACTCGACACGTTCCCCGCCCTCCGCTGCGTGGCGACGCGCCACCCGCGCCGGCGGTGGCCAGACCCACCCCTCCCGCCACCGACAGCGCCGGCTAGCCCTGGCTCGACCGTCCACGCTCTGTGCCGGTCAAGCTACGGCCGGCGGCCGGCGGCCACGGTCGTGGCGAAGAGCGACCGGTGGTGGGTGCTCTGCGATCCTGCCGAGGCTCGGGACGTGGTGCCGTCCACGACCACCTCGCCGCTTGCGGGGCCGGGGACGGCTGGTTCGATCGGATCGAGACGGTCACCGGTCTCAGCGTGCCGGGCAGCCGGGCAGTCGGGCAGTCGGCGACCTCGCCGGGCCCTCGGTCAGACCAGCAGGTCGCTGGGGGAGCGGCGGAGGTACCGCCCGTGGCCCGGGGCGCCGTGGAACTCGCCGTCGGCGACGACGACCCGGCCCCGGCTGAGAACGGTCTCGACCCGCCCCCGGATCTCGATGCCCTCGTAGGCGCTGTGGTCGATCCGCATGTGGTGGGTGGCGACGCCGAGGGTCTGGGTGGCGGTCGGGTCGTAGACCACGATGTCCGCGTCGGACCCCGGCGCCAGCACGCCCTTGCGGGGGTAGAGGCCGAACAGCCGGGCGGGCGTCGTGCACGCCACGTCGACCCAGCGGGGCAGCGACAGGTGCCCGTCGACGACGCCCTGGTAGAGCAGGTCCATGCGGTGCTCGACGCTCCCGATCCCGTTGGGGATCCTGGAGAAGTCGCCGATCCCCAGCTCCTTCTGCTCCTTGAAGCAGAACGGGCAGTGGTCGGTCGACACCACCTGCAGGTCGTCGTGCCGCAGCGCCCGCCACAGGTCGCGCTGGTGGCCCTCGTGGCGTGACCGCAGCGGCGTCGAGCAGGCCCACTTGGCGCCCTCGAACCCCGGCGCGCCCAGGTGGTCCTCGAGGGTCAGGTAGAGGTACTGCGGGCAGGTCTCGCCGAAGACGTTGGCGCCCGCCGCCCTCGCCTCGGCCACCCGCGCCACCGCCGGCCCGGCCGACATGTGCACGATGTACACCGGGCTGCCGGCCACCTCGGCCAGCTTGATCGCCCGGAACGTGGCCTCCTCCTCGAGGGCGACCGGGCGGGTGAGGCCGTGGTGGATCGGGTCGGTGTCGCCCCGCTCCAGCGCCTGGCGGACGAGCACGTCGATCGCCGGGCCGTTCTCGGCGTGCAGCATGACCATCGTCCCGGTGCGGGCGGCGGCCTGCATCGCCTGGAGGAGCTGGCCGTCGTCGCTGTAGTAGACGCCCGGGTAGGCCATGAACAGCTTGACGCTGGTGATGCCCTCCTCGTCGGCGAGCCGGTCGAAGAGGCGCAGCGACTCGCCGGTCACGTCGCCGACGATCATGTGGAACCCGTAGTCGACGGCGCACCTCCCGGCCGCCTTGGCGTGCCACGCCTCCAGCCCGTCGAGCACCCGCTCGCCCTTCCGCTGCACGGCGAAGTCGACGATCGTGGTCGTGCCGCCCCAGGCGGCGGCGACGGTGCCGGTGGCGAAGGTGTCGGACGACGTGGTGGCGCCGAACGGGATCTCCATGTGGGTGTGGACGTCGACCCCGCCGGGCAGCACGTAGCGGCCGGTGGCGTCGATCACCCGGTCGATCACGTCGGCCACGTCGGCCACGTCGGCCACGTCGGCCGAGGGTCCACCGCCCGGGGGCAGCAGCGCGGCGATCCGCTCGCCCTCCACCAGCACGTCCTGGGCGACGGCCCCGTCGGACGACACCACGGTCCCGCCGGTGATGAGCGTCGTCGTGCGCTGGCCCACGCCTCGGAACGCTAGAACCTCGGCATGCCGACCGGACGTGAGTGGATCGCCACCTTCGCCGCCGAGCTGGGCGTCGAGCCCCTCGACGACGCCACCGTCGACACCCTCCTGGACCTGGCCGGGGTCGCCGCCCACGCCTCCGAGCGCTTCGCCGCGCCCCTGACCTGCTACCTCACCGCCCGCGCCGGTGCCGATCCCGCCGCCGCCCTGGCCCTGGCCCGCCGTCTGGCCGAGGCCGGCGACGACAGCGACGACAGCGACGGCAGCGACGGGGGCGACGAGGGCGCGGACGGGTCCTGACACCCCGGGCAGCCCGACCCGCGCCCGGCCCGCGCCTGACCCGCGCCTGCCGCCGAGCTGACGTCCCCGACGCGGCGCCCGGTGCGGTCCGTGGCCGCCCCGGCGCTCCCGGCAAGCTTCGCCGCCGGCCGTGCGCGTCGCCCGTGACCGGCGAGCTACCGTCGGCGGCCGTGGGCCTCTTCGGACGTCGCAAGGCAGCGGAACAAGCGTTGGCACAGGCGCAGGCCGAGCTCCGGGTGCTGCAGGAGCGGGCGGCCGCGGCCGAGGCCGCCCGCGAGGAGCTGGTGAGCGAGCGCGACCTCCTGGTCCTGGAGCGCGACGGCCTGGCCGAGACGATCCAGCAGAAGGACTCGGAGCTGGCCGACGCCCGGAAGGCCGTCGAGGCCGCCCGGAGCGAGGCGGCCGCCGCCCAGGCCGCCGAGGCCGAGGCCCGCGAGGCGGCCCGCAAGGCGCTGGAGGGGCAGAACGACGACCCCGGCGCCTCCTGGCCGCTGGTCCTGGCCGACATGACCCGCCGCTGGGCCAACACGGTCGGCATCCAGCCCGGCGACCGGGCGATGAAGTCGACCGAGGTCCACGAGCAGCTCGCCGAGGCCCTCGACCGCGAGGTCGAGCGGGTCCGTGAGGAGGTCGGGGTCGACGTGAGCGTCACCGTCAACGGCCGCCTCGAGACCAAGCAGCCGGTCGTGTTCCTGCTCGCCGCCACCGACCTGCTGGGCGCGATGGTGTCGACCTGCGAGCGGGTGTCGCTGCACATCGAGGACGGGCTGCTCATCACCGGCCAGGTGTTCATGGAGCTGGGCGACGACATCGAGGTGTCCCGCCAGCGGGCGGTCGACGCCGGTCTCACCGTCGACGAGGTCGAGGTGGAGGACGACGAGGTGCGGGTGAGGCTCCGCTCGTGACGGCCCGGTCCCGCTCGTGACGACCCGCTTCACGGCCGAGCACCGGTTCGCCGCGCCGGTCGACCGGGTGGCGGCGCTGCTGGTCGACCCGGACTTCCACCGCTCGCTCGACCTGCCCGAC
>DATCLV010000242.1:0-8448 GCA_036563745.1 Acidimicrobiales bacterium
GGGTCGACCACGTCGAGCGACTTGTTGACCAGCGACAGGAAGTGCTCCCGCAGCCAGGGGATGCCCGTGAACTGGGCCCGGTGGGTCACCTCGTGGAGAGCCAGCCACAGCCGGAACTCGCGGGGCGGGAACCCGAACCGCTTCTCCAGCGCCAGGACGTTGGGGCCCACGTAGTAGACGACGTCCTGGTCGTCGGGGTTCTCGTCCTCGATGATCAGCAGGTCGTACTGCCCCAGCACCCGGGTGGCCATCCAGCCGAGCAGCACCCCGACCTCGAGCCCGGCGGTGCGCCGGGTGAGCTGGGCCGGCAGCGCCCGGATGCCCGTGTGGGCGTCGAGGCGCTCGGCGATCTTCTCCGTGAACGGCCGCAGCAGCCGGTCGAAGCTCGCCAGGTTGGCGCGCACCCAGCCGTCGCGGCCGACGACCCGCGCCCGGGCGGGACCGCCGGCCGATCGCAGGCCGGTGGCCTCGGCGACGAGCTCCTCGGCCTCGGTGGTGACCTCCGCGAAGTCGGCGGCGAGCCGGTCGTAGTGGTAGGACGCCGCCAGCGGCTCGCGGCCGGCCACCCGGACGGCGACCCGCTCGGCGATCCCCCAGTCGACCGGCCCGGCGGCGCCCATCAGGTCATCGGCCCTTCGGGTACCGCTGGGACTCGACGGTCTTGAAGTACCCGGCCGCCATCGCGACCACGGTCAGGACCGCGCCGATGGCCAGGGCGACACCGAGCCAGAAGTGCCAGATCACGGCAAACATGCCGCGCATCGTAGGGGACCGCTCGGCGGTCCATGAACTCGCCGTCGCACCTGTCACCGAACCGTCAGGCGATCTTGCGCCCTCTGGTCCTCGGTGTCACCGCCCGATGGTGCAGCGAGCAGTACTCGGATTCGTTGTAGATGGAAAGACGGGTTTGGCATCCGTCTTCGGAGCAGATCCGGCCGTACGGGTACGTCCGGGACTGGCTCGAAGCGCTGATGACCCTTTCCCCCGATAGAGCGCGCTCCTCCATGCCCACCGCAACAACGGGGCGATTCTCCGTATTCCCGCGAGCTCTCTGCGTAGTGGAGATTTTTCCCGGAAACGCCGGCTTTCCGGTACCTGAGCGGGCGGAGAGGCGCGCTGCTAACTTTCCGGCCGGTAGGCGAAGGGTCGGTCGACCTGGATGGGGAAGACTGGGGGCGACAGGCAGATGGAGCACTCCGGCGACAGCCGCGCGGAGGCGCCGCAGGCCCGGGCGGGGACGCCGGCCTCGACGGCGACCGACGACCGCGCGGAGGGACCCGCCTGGGATGCCCCGGCGACGACGACGAGCAGCGGGCACGCCCGTCGTCCGGCCCGGGCGGCCCCGGAACGTCCACAGGGTGACGGCCCGCCCGGCAACGGCGGGTCGGAGGCCACGGCCGGACGCGACGCGGCGACGCCGACCCGGGCGACGCGCCGCCGGGGGCCGGGCACGTCCCGGGCGAAGCGGGCCCTCGATCTGGTGCTGGTCATCCTGGCCCTGCCGATCGTGGTCGTGCTGGGGCTGGTGATCGCCGCCCTCGTCGTGGCCACCTCCGGGGGGCCGGCGCTGTTCGTCCACGAGCGCGTCGGCCTCGGCGGCCGCCGCTTCGGGATGCTCAAGTTCCGCACGATGCAGCCCGACGCCGACGCGCAGCTGCGGGCCGACCCGAAGCTGTGGCAGCAGTACGTCGACAACGACTTCAAGCTGCCGCCGTCGATGGACAACCGGGTCACGCCGGTGGGCCGGTTCCTCCGCCGCTCCAGCCTCGACGAGCTGCCGCAGCTGCTCAACGTGCTGCGGGGCGAGATGAGCCTCGTCGGGCCCCGGCCGATCGTGCCGACCGAGCTGGCCTGCTACGGCGACCACGAGGACGCCTACCTGGCGGTCCGGCCCGGCCTGACCGGGGCCTGGCAGGTGAACGGGCGCTCGGGCGTCGGCTACCCGGCCCGCGTCGAGTTCGACCGCGAGTACATCGAGAAGTGGTCGTTCTGGCTCGACGTGAAGATCCTGGTGAAGACCCCGCTCGCGGTCGTCACCAGCCGTGGCGCCTACTGAGGCTGCGACGACCGACCGACCGTCCGACCGTCCGACCGTCCGCAACGACGCCGGCTGCGCACCCGGGACCCGGCCCGGGCCGGCTAGATGAGGGGTTCGGCCTCGATGGCCTTGCGGACCTTGGCCATCAACGACTCGGGCACCGTCTCCGCGCACTTCTTGCGGATGACGAGGCGCAGCTCGGCCTCGAAGTCGTAGGGCTCAGCGCAGGGCTGGCAGGAGTCGAGGTGCCGCTGGATGGCCGCCCGCTTGGCGTCGGTGAGCTCCCCGTCCAGGAACTGGTAGAGCTGATGGAGTGCGTCGTTGCAGTCAGACATGAGCATCCGTGGCGTCGGTACTCGCCAAGTTTCGGTCCACGGCGAACTCGTACAACCGCTTCTGGAGCGCCTTTCTTCCCCGATGCAGCCGGCTCATGACCGTTCCGATGGGGATGTCCAGGATCTCGGCGATCTCCTTGTACGAGAAGCCTTCCACGTCGGCCAGGAGGACGGCCATGCGGAAGTTCTCGGGCAGGTCCTCGACCGCCTCCTTGACCTCCGCCTCGCTGAACCGGTCGAGCAGCTCGTCCTCGGCGCTGCGTCCGGCCAGAGCCGCCTCCAACCCACCGATGCGATGGTACAGGTAGAGGTCCTCGACCTCGTCGAGCTCGGTCTCCTCGGGGCGCCGCTTCTTGGCGCGGTACGAGTTGATGTAGGTGTTCGTCAGGATCCGGTACAGCCAGGCCTTGAGGTTGGTGCCCTCCTCGAAGCTGTCGAACCCCCGGTAGGCCCGTAGGTAGGTCTCCTGGACGAGGTCCTCGGCGTCGGCCCGGTTCCGGGTCATGCGCAGGGCCGCGTTGTACAGCGACGGCATCAGGTCCATCGTCTGGTCCGTGAACCGTGCCCGGTCGGCCATAGGCCGCGACGCTACCTGGTCCGGTGCCCTCCCCGACACGCCGGGGCCCGCCGGCGGCACCCGCCCCCGGTCAGCGGGGTGACCGGGACGGGGCCGTCCGGGGAGGGAACGGCCGGAGCGGGGGTCCCGGATCAGGCCGGCGCGGCCTCGGTGAGCAGCGCCTCGTAGGCCCCGGCCAGGTCGAGCAACGCCTGCCGGCCGTCGCCCTGGAACGACGCCCCGTGCATGATCGCCAGCGTCGTGGGCGCGAGGTCGGCCAGCGACCGCAGCGTCGCCCCGGTCTGCGGCGCCAGGCAGGTGGAGCGGAAGACCGCCTCGGTCGCCATCGCCGGCTCGACGAGGTCGCCGGTCGTGAGCGCCGGCGCCGGGCCGGCCTGCGTGAAGAGGTCGCCGCACAGCAGCGTGCCGGTCACCTCCTCGTAGAGGACCTGCGCCTCCCAGCCGTGGGGCACGTGCGGCGTCGAGATCTGGCGGACCCGCTTGCCGCCGAGGTCCAGGACCTCGCCGTCGGCCAGCGGCCGGGGCGGGCGGTCGCACATGTCGTTCAGCGACACGGCGCAGCCCAGGGCGCCGTGAGCCACCTGGCTGCCGGGGGCGGCCGTCAGCCACGTGTTCATCGCGCCGCACTCGTCGGACTCGACGTGGCCGAAGGTGATCCAGCGCAGGCCCTCGACCGGGGTGACGGTGGCGACGGCCTCGGCGACCAGCGGGAACATCCCCCGCAGGCCGGTGTGGAACAGCAGGGGCTCGTCGGCGGTCAGCAGGAACTGGTTGAACGTGAAGCCGCCGGGGACCATGTCGGGGACGAAGGTGGAGATCCGGTGGATGCCGTCGGCGATCTCGTCGACGACGGTGGTGTCGGTGACGTGCATGCCCCTCCGGGCGTTCAGTCGGCGGCGGTCCCGTTCGGTGCGGACTGAACGATCCAGCGGACGTCGCCGGCGACGGGCTCGTAGGC
Organism: Acidimicrobiales bacterium; assembly: GCA_036563745.1. GTDB lineage: Bacteria > Actinomycetota > Acidimicrobiia > Acidimicrobiales > VFJN01 > DASXTK01. The sequence goes on from DATCLV010000242.1 coordinate 3,909, forward strand.
GCAGTACCGGCCGGTGCGCACGTGCCGGTCGAGCGCCGCGCCCGGACCGGGCAGCGCCTCGGCCAGCCGGGCCGTGGCCGCCCGCACGGCCCGGGTCACGTTCAGGCGGGCGCGCTCGGCGGCGGAGGCGGCCCGCCGGTCGCGGCCGCCGAGCCCGAACGCCCGGGCGAGCTCCCGGACCAGCGCGTCGACCTCGGCCTGGGCCCGTTCCGCGGCCTCCAGGCGCCCGGCGGCCAGGTGGTCGGCGGCCTCGCCGCGCAGCTCCTCGATCCGGTGGCGGTAGGCGCGGCGGGCCCGGGCGTCGAGGGCGCCGCCGGCGTCGCCCAGCCGGCGCCGGTCCACCACCCCGTCGGGGTCGAGGCCCTCGACGGCGTCGACGAGGTCGAGGGCGTGGCGCTCGACCCCGGGCCGCGCCACCAGCTCGGCCAGGTAGCCGAGGCCCTTGGTGGCGGGCAGGCGGACGGTGGTCCCGCCCGCCGAGGCCACCCACCACTTCCCGTCACGCCGCAGCACGGCGGTGGTCGGCTCGGCGGCCGTGTCGCCGGTGCCGTCGCCCGAGTCGCCGGCCGTGGCCGCGGCCGCGGCGTCGACGCCCGCACCGCCCGTCCCGCCGTTCGTCCCCAGGCGCGCCAGCACCTCGGCGTCGCCCGGCGGCACGACCACGTCGAGCCGGGCCAACGCGGCCGCCGCGGCCTTGGCGTCGACGGCGGCGCCCGCCGCGTCACCCGCCGCCGCCCGCGCCCGGGCCAGGGCGACCAGCAGCGTGGCCCGCCGCCACGGCACCTGGCCGGGGTCGAGCCCGTCGACCGCCGTCTCCAGCACCTCGACCGCGCCCGCCGGATCGCCCGCGGCCTCCCGCACCCGGGCCCGGGCCGCGGCGGCCCGGCCGGTCAGCGCCGGCACGTCGAGCCCGGCCAGCCGGGACGCCAGGTCGTCGGCCGCCCGCTCGGCCGCCACCAGGTCGCCCGCCGCCAGCTCGGCGTCGACCACCACCATCAGCAGCTCGGCCGCCCGCAGCCGGTCGGCCCGCAGACCGCGGAGGCCCCGGCGCGCCGCCGCCGGCGCCAGGTCGACGTCGCCGCGGGCCAGGTGCAGCCGGGCGGCGGGCAGCATGGCCTGCACCGCCTGGTCCTTGCCGAGGAGCAGCACCTCCGCCTCGGCCAGCCGGCCCTGGTGGACGCGGAGGTCGGCGAGCGCGATCTCGGGGTGCCAGGCGGGCGTGCCGCCCATGGCCGCCTGGAAGTCGGCCCGGGCCCGGGTCAGCACCGCCTCCGCGTCGGTCCAGCGCCCCAGCTCGAACAGCAGCGCGGCCTGGACGGTGTCGCAGTGGCTCGACAGGTACACCGGCGCGCCCGGCGCCGGCCCGATCAGCCCGTGGCGGCGCAGGAGGTCGGCCCACGAGCCCGCCCGCTCGAAGTCGGCGGCGTGGTAGCAGGCCGTGAAGAACGAGCACACCGACTTGCCGGCCGCGTCGGGCTGGTCGGCCGGGCCGCAGACCAGCGCCATCGCCTCGTCGAGCAGCGCCATGCCCTCGGCGACCCGACCCGACTGCACGTGGGCCAGCCCGGCGTCGGCCAGCGCCTTCGCCTCCAGGTCGACGTCGCCGAACCGCCGGGCCCGGTCGAGCGCCAGCTCGGCGGCCGCCAGGAGCTCGTCGGGGTCCTCGACGTCGCACCCCATCGCCGCCACCGCCGCCCAGCCCTGCTCCAGGCACGGCGGCTCGTCGGCCACCAGCCGGACGGCCCGGGCGTACCAGGCCCGGCCGGCGGTGACGTTGCCCATCCCGAGGGCGAGGACGTCGCCCAGCCGGAGGCAGGCCCGACACGCCGGCCGGGGATCGCCCCCGGCCGTGAAGCCGCGCACGGCGGCGGACAGGTGGGCGACGGCCGCGTCGATGTCGAGCCGCGCCACCGCTTCCTCCGCCAACGCCAGCGCCCGCCGCGCTCCGTCGATCGCCACCCCCGCAGTCTGCCCCGACGACACGCCTACGTCCGCCGGGACAGGGGTAGGTTGCCGCCATGGCCAGCTTCCTCACCGACATCAAGACCATCCGCGACCGCGCCCGGGCGAAGATGGACGAGGGCCCGATCACCGAGGCCTACGGCGCCGACCGCCAGCAGGTCATCGAGGTGCTGAACGAGGCGCTGGCCACCGAGCTCGTGTGCGTCCTGCGGTACAAGCGTCACTACTTCATGGCCGACGGCATCAACGCCGGGCCGGTGGCCGACGAGTTCCTCCAGCACGCCAACGAGGAGATGGACCACGCCGACCGCATCGCGCTGCGCATCACGCAGCTGCAGGGCGAGCCCAACTTCTCGCCGATCGGCATCGCCGAGCGCTCCCACGCCGAGTACGTCGAGGGCGGGTCGCTCGTCGAGATGATCAAGGAGGACCTGGTGGCCGAGCGGATCGCCATCGAGTCCTACGCCGAGATCGTGCAGTGGCTCGGCGACAAGGACCCGACCACCCGCCGGCTGATGGAGGACATCCTGGCCGTCGAGGAGGAGCACGCCGACGACCTCCTCAACCTCCTCGCCGACCTCGAGCAGACGCCGAACGTCCCGCCCCCCACGGCCTGACGCCCGGCACCCGCCGACCCGCGCCCCCTCGACGGGTTCGACCCGGCCCGCGCCCGCCCGGCGCGGGCCGCTCGCTCCTCCCCCGCCCGCACTACTCCTCGGGCTCCTCGGCCTCCGGCGGCGCCGGGTCGAGGGCGGACGCCGTGTAGGTGACCGACGGGTCCCACAGCACGAAGCCGGCGGCCCCGGCGCCGCGGGCGGCCTCGATCTGGGCCCGCACCTCGGCGTCGCCGTAGCCGATGCCACGGGCGCTGAAGTCCTGCAGCGACGGCACGAACCGGGCGCCGCTGCCCAGCGCCACCTCCCCGAACCGGGTCAGCACCCGGGACACGAGGTCGGCGGGCTGGCGGGCCGGGTTCGCCACCCCGAACTCGCCGTTGCCCCAGTAGGCGGGGTGGATGGTGGGGACCATGTAGTCGGTGTGGCGGGCCATCTGGGCGATGTCCTGGGCCACCAGGTCGCCCCGGTCGACCGAGATGCCGAGCACGCCCACGCCCTGGTAGGCGCCGCGGCGGCGCAGCTCGGTGTGGGACCCGGCCAGGAACCCCACCAGCGCCTCGCTGTGCGAGCCCTGGATGCCCGGCACCACCACGTTGGTCGGGTCGTCGCCGGGGCGGCGCACCTCGTCCCACATGATGTCCCGCACCCCGCGGTCGATCGCGTCGAGCGCGATGTCGAGGTTGTACCGCTGCACCTCGGGGTGGGCGAAGTTCGTGAACTGGCCGGGGTCGTTGTAGGGCGCGCCGCCCGGCGCCTGGATCACCTGGTCGCGCTTGCCGGACTCCCAGGCCGCCTGCGCCAGGCGGGGGTCGCGGAAGGCGGCGATGCGGCCGATCACGCGGGCGCCGTGCTCCTCCAGCGTCGCGACCGCCGTGTCGAGGTCGTAGTACTCGGTGACGGCGCCGATCTCGCGGGCCCGGGGCACCTCGGTGTCGTAGCCGACGACGCCCTCCTCGTCCTTCAGGTCGAGGACGACGGCGTCGATGCGCCGCTCGTCGACCATCTGGAGGATGCGGTCGCGCAGGCCCCGGTTGCTCCACGCCGCCGCGGTGACGTGCACGGCCCGGGTGGTCGGGTAGGTGACCGGCACGACCACGCTGGTGGTGGCCCGGTTGCCGGCGACGTCGACCGCCTCGAACGCCACCGCGCCGGCGGGCGGTCGGCGGAACTCGACGGCGAACGACCCGTCGGCGTCGACCTCGGCCTTGCGGCCGTCCACCCGCAGCGTCGCGCCCGGTTCGACCCTGCCGACCACCTCGGCCGACTCGTCGACGTCCACCGGGTCGACCACGGGCGGCGCCTCGATCGTGGGCGGCGTGGTGTCGAGCACGAACGACCACTCGAACACGGCGTCGCTGAGCAGGGCCCGCGGCACCTCCAGCGAGAGCACGTGCTCGCCCTCGTCCAGCTCGGCGGGCGGCTTCCACCGCATCGTCTCGCCCTCGACCTCCGGGTCCTCGATCGGCTCGCCGTCGAACGACAGCGTCGACGCCTCGGCGTCCTCGGGGGACTCGAACGTGATGCGCACGTCGACCGCGGCCACGCTCAGGGCGTTGAGCGCGCTGCCGTCCTCCAGACCGGTCTGCTCGATGTGCACCCGCGTGCCCCGCCAGGCGAGGACCAGCACCAGCACCACCGTGCCCACGCCCAGGACCCAGGCGAAGATCGCGCCGTAGTCGAGGCGGCGCAGGCGACGGAACCGGGTGGGCCGGTCGGGCCGGCGGTCGTCGCGCTCCAGGTGCAGCGGGCGCGGACCGAAGCCCAGCGAGCCACCTCGACTGCCGAGGCGGTGGCGGTCCTTCTTCATCAGCGAGGTCACTGCCCCCGATTCTCCCATCGCCACGTGACGCGTGATGACCACGCTCGGCGCGCGACGACGCGCGCCGAGCGCCTTCGCCACCGAAAAGTCTCGGTACTGCCGCACATTGTGACCGCAACCTCGGGTAGTGCCCGTTCAGACG
>DATCLV010000246.1:0-6965 GCA_036563745.1 Acidimicrobiales bacterium
CCACCCGCGGCCTCGAAGGACTGGCGGACGAGCCCGGCGGCCGCCCGGAACGCCGGCTCGTCGAGGACGCGGCGGACCGCCGCCCGCAGCTCGGGCGCCCGCACGCGGCCGAACCGGACGCGCAGGCCGGCCCCGGCCCGCACGACCTGGTCGGCGACGACCGGCTGGTCGTCGCGGATCGGCGCCACGACCAGGGGCAGGCCGTGGGCGAGGGTCTCGCACACCGTGTTGTGGCCGCCGTGGGACACGACGGCGTCGAGGTGGGGGAGCAGGGCCAGCTGCGGCACCCGGGCCCGGACCAGCAGGTTCTCCGGCGGATCGGGCACGGCGTCCGGCGGCGCCACCAGCACCGCGCGCACGGGCTCGCCCGCCAGCGCCTCGGCGACCACGCCGTAGAAGCGGGCGCCGGCCTCGGCGTTCACCGTGCCCAGCGAGACCAGGAGCCGTGGCAGGCGAGGGTGCCCCGGCTCCCCGTCCGGCTCGGTCGGTTCGGTCGGCGCGCCGCCGAGCCAACCCCACGGGAAGCCGTCGTCGGGCTCGGGGCGGTCGGCGATCGCCGGGCCGACGAACGCGTAGTGGTCGGGGAAGTCGAGGTGCTCGCCCACCAGCCGCCGGCTGCTGAACACCAGCACCAGGTGCTCCGACACCCGCAGCCCGTGGTGCTCCGCGACGCCGGCGTCGGCCCGGAAGCGGGCCACCCGCTCGTCGACCCACCGCGCCGCCAGCGGCAGGTCGGCCAGGACGTCGACCAGCTCGGCCGACGTGGTGGCCGACGTCGCCCACGGCAGCCCCCGGCGGCACGCCACCGCCGCGCCGGCCAGGGTCTGCTGGTCGGCGACCACGACGTCGGGCGCCCAGGCGGCCACCACCTCGTCGACGCCGTCGACCATCGCGTAGGCCAGCGGCAGCAGCACGTGCTCCCACAGGAACTTGAACGCCGCCGCCGCCCGCAGGCCCTGCGACCGGCGACGCAGGTCGTCGACGTGGCCCAGCGCCGCCGGCGAGCCCGCCGGCAGGAACGGCGAGCCGGGCGGGAGCAGGGCGTCGACCCCCGGCAGCCCGGTCCAGGCCACGTCGTGACCCCGCCGCGCCAGCTCCCGGCCCACCGACACGGTGGGGTTCACGTGCCCCGCCAGCGGGGGCACGACGAACAGGAAGCGGCTCACCGCCGCCCGCCGACGGCCGCCCTCGGGACCGCCAGCGACGCCGCGGCCGCGGCGACCGCCGCGTCGCGGATCCACGCCACCGTCCGGTCCCGCACGAACCCCGCCGCCTCGAACAGCACCGAGTGGCCGGCGCCGGGGACGATGTGCAGCTCGCAGATCGGGACGTGGCGCTCCAGGTCGTGGGCGCGGTCGAGGATGTCGGACCCCTCGCCGTAGATGGCGAGCGTCGGGCACCGGATCGACCGCAGCGCCCGCCGGGTGAACGGCCGCTCCCGCTGCAGGTCGTCGATCAGCGAGGTCGTCATCAGCAGCTTCTCGCTGTGGCGGGCCAGGCGGCTGAGCTTGCGGCCGCCGTGCTCGTCGAGCCACTGCTGCACGCCGTCCTCGTCGAGGCCGAAGGCGGCCAGCGCCAGGCTGCCGGCCATGTGCTCGCCCCAGCCCTCGGTGGCGAAGTGGGCCTCGACCAGCACCAGGCTCGCGACCCGCTCCGGGAAGCGGTGGGCGAACGCCAGGGCGATCACGCCGCCGAAGCTGTTGCCCACCAGGTGGACGGGGCCGGTGACGCCCCAGGCGGCCAGCAGGGCGCGGAGGTCCTCGACGTGGTCGTGGACCGTGTAGCCGGTGGGCGGCATGTCGCTGCGGCCGTGGCCCCGCAGGTCGTAGAGCCACGTGTCGGCCACCAGGCCCACCGGGTTGGCGATCGTGTAGTAGAAGCTCGACAGGTTGTCGGCGACCAGCCCGTGGAGCATCACGACGGTGGGCCGGTCGGGGTCCGGGCGCTGCTCGGTCGTGCCGCCGTCACCCAGCCGCTGCACGTGGAAGCACAGCCCGTTGGCGTCGACTCGGGGCATGGGGGTTGGCCGTCCCGCCCCGCTCAGGACGCCGGCTCGTCGCCGGCGGTGGAGGCGACGATGAACGCCACCAGGTCGCCCACGGTCAGGCCGATGATCTCGTCGAGCTCCATCGTCGCCAGCCAGGCCACGAAGTCGACCTGGCCGCCGTAGTGCTGCAGCAGCCGCTCGGCCAGGGCCACGAACTCGAGGCTCTCCAGCTCCAGGTCCTGGTCGAACGAGGTGTCGAGGTCGACGTCCAGGTCGAGGAGGTACTCGGGGCCGATGACGTCGACCAGCATGTCGCGCACGACCTCCAGCACGTCGGCCGTGTAGGGCGAGAGGGCCGGCGCCCGCTCAGCGGTCGGTGACGGTCCAGGCAACGATGTGCTCCTTCCGGGGGAGGTGGTCGGGCGTGCAGCCCGGGGGGAGTCGCTCGAAGGCGATCCAGCGGTGCCCGATGCGCAGGCGGTGGCCCTGGCGCTCGAGCACCTCGAAGTCCTTGGGCCGGCCGTCGAGGCCGCGCCCGCCCGCCTTGGCGGCCGCCTCCTTGGCCGCCCACAGGACGGTCAGCCAGGCGTCGCGCTCGAAGCCGTCGGGCGGGGCCAGCTGCCGCTCGCCGGGCGTGAGGACCAGGGCCTCGAAGCTCGGCCGGCGGGGGTCGACCCGCTCGGCGTCGATGCCGACGTCGACCCCGTCGCCCACCAGCGCCACGCCCAGGCCCTCGACGTGGGCCAGCGACACGCGCAGGTCGGCGTCGAACGGGCCCCGGACCAGGGGGCGCCCGAGGGGGTCGTTGGCGACCGCGACCTCGGCGGGGAACAGCGGCCCGTGCCCGTGCGCCCACAGCCAGCGGCGCACGGCGTCCTTCACCGCCACCCGGCCCAGGAGGAACTGGCGCTGGGCCAGCGGGTTGTGCCGCTCGTACTCGTCGCGCTCGGGCGTGCTCAGGTAGCGGCGCATCACGAGCGCCCGGGTGGCCGAGTCGGGCCAGCGCTCGCCGGCGACGGTGAACCCCGACCGCTCCACCGACATGCCGGTGCGCTCCGGCCACTTCAGGGTGTCGAACACGAGGGTGTCGGCGGCGAAGCGGCGGTCCTCCCAGTCGGTGATCCGGCACCAGAGCCGGTCGTCGACCCGCAGCTCGTGGTCGCCCCGCAGGACGGTGTCGTCGAGGTGGGTGACCCGGAGCGTGCAGTGGACCAGCGTGCCGGGCGCCGGGTGGGGGCCGAAGAAGGCGATGCGGCCGATCGACGTGGGCAGCACGAGCCGCTCGCCGTCGGGGCGGGAGGTGAGCCAGTGGCCCATCAGCTGGCCGGCGTTGTCGAGCAGGGCGCCAGGGGCGGGGAGGCTCTTCACGATCGCCCGCGAGCCGTCGTCGCCCACCGCCAGGAACGCCCGGACGCCCTGGTAGGCGGGGCCGTGGAACATGTGGCGGTCGACGTAGAACCGGTCGGCGGCGATGTGGCTGGGCCGCTCGCCGCGCAGGCGGGTGGGCGGGTCGGCCGGCGGCTCGGGGTAGTCGGGGGCCAGGACCACCGTGGCGCGGGCGTGGCCGTCGATGCTGGCCCGGACCCGGACGATGCCGTCGGCGGCGTCGAGGGTGGTGGCGCGCAGGGTGATCTCGACGGCGGGGTCGACCGCCAGCCACCGGAAGGCGGCGATCTCCTCGACGGCGATCGGCACCAGGCCGGGGTGCAGCCGGTGGGCGGTGTCGGCCAGCAGCTCGACGATGCCGGTCATGGGGACCAGCGGGAACCGGTCCTCGGGGTAGGGCCAGCCGTCCCGCTGGCGGAAGAAGGCGTGGTCGGCCCAGGCCGGCTCGGTGTCGAGGCCCAGGCGCCGGCGCTCGACGAGGCCCGGCGGGGCCGCAGCCGGGGCGGCGGGGACGACGGGTGCCGTCGCCGGGGCCGTGGCGAGTGCGCCACTGCCATTGTCGGCCGGGGCGACCGGGACCACCGGGGTGGCGCCGTTGCGGCCGGTGCCCTCGACGACGGTGATGGCGGCCGCGGCGGCCGGGACGTCGGCGAGCGGGCCGGTGCCGTCCGCGCTCCCGTTGCCCGAGGACACGGGCGCGGTGGCCGGGGCCGGCGCCGGCGTCTCCAGCGGGGTCAGGTCGCGGACCAGCCGCGTCCCCAGGTCGAGCCGGCGGAGCGTGGGACTGGGCCGGGGCCGGATGGGGGTGTCGGCGGCGCTCGCGGCCGGCGGGTCCACCAGGGCGGCGACGTCGACGTCGAGACCCTGCACCCACAGCGCCCCCGCCACCTGGCACAGCTGCTCCAGGCCGGTGCGCTTCGGGGTGTTGGCGGCCACCGCCATCACGTCGCGGTCGCCCAGCGTGTCGTCGACGAAGCCGACCAGGTTGCCCACGCCCATCTGCACGAACACCCGGGCGCCCGCCTTGTGGAGCGCCTCGAGCAGCTCCCGGAACCGCACCGGCTCCACCAGGTGGCGGGCGGCCAGGGCCCGGACCTCGTCGGGGTCGGTGGGGTAGGGGGCGCAGGTGGTGGCCGACCACAGCGGCAGGCGGGGGCTCTCCAGCGCCAGGTCGGCGAAGGCGGCCCGCACGGCCGGGAGGTGCGCCTCGAACAGCGGCGAGTGGAACCCGGACCGGAACGGCAGCTCCTGGGCGAGGATCCGCCGCTCCCGGCAGCGCTCGGCCACGGCCGCGATCTCGTCGGCCGGGCCGCACACCACCGACTGGTGGGGGCAGTTGTCGTGCGACACCGTGGTGCGGGCCAGCCCGGCCAGCAGCTCGGTGGCGACGTCGACGCCACAGCCCAGCGCCAGGAACACCACGTCGGCCACCTCCACCGCGCCGGGCCGGAGGCGCTCGACGAACTCGTCGAAGCGGTCGTCGGGGATCACGCCGGTGGCGACCTCGCCGGTCCACTCGCCGAGGCTGTGGCCGGCGACCATGTCGGGCCGGACGCCGAGCGTGGCCAGCGCCCGGTGCAGCACGCGGCCGACGGCGATGATGCCCCGGGACTGGCGTTCCAGGGCCGGCAGGCCGTCGTCGTCGCTGCCGGGCCGGAGCGGCGCGGCCAGGCTCTCCAGGCCGAAGTGGCGGGCGACGTCGTCGACCTGCGGGTCGAAGGCGGGCTCGACGCCCGGGAACAGGAACGCCAGCCGGCCGCCCGCGTCGCCCAGCAGGCCGGCGGGCTCGAACCAGACACCGTTGCGGCCCCGCCACGGCACGCCCTGGGCCACGATCTTCTGCGCCAGCTCCAGGCGCCGGGGCGTCACGTCCACGACCGCCAGCCGGGTGGGGCCGGGGTGGTCGGGCACCTCGGCGATCGACGGCGGCGCCGCGTCGGCGTTCGCCGGGTCGGTCAGGGCGGCGACCCGCTCGCGGAGCTGGGCGGCGAGCCGGCGGGGACTGAGCGCCGCCAGCAGCAGCACCGGCGGCAGGTCGGCCGCGGGCCGGGCCGGCGGCGGTTCGGGGGCGGGCGCCGGGTCGACGGGCTCCGGCATGGCGCCGATCGGGCGATGGTCCGCCGACGAGGACGACGGCGGGCGCCGCCGGACCTGCCGGTGGCGGCTGGCCGTGTGCTCCTCCAGCACCAGGTGGGCGTTGACGCCGCCGAAGCCGAACGCGTTCACGCCCGCCCGGCGGGGCCCGACGCTCTCCCACGCCTCGGCCTCCCGGAGCAGGCGGAAGCGGGTGTCCTCGACCAGCGGGTGCGGGTCGTCGGCGTGCAGCGTGGGCGGCAGCACCCGGTGGTGGAGCGCGAGCGCCGCCTTCGCCAGCCCGGCGGCGCCGGCGGCGGGCATGGCGTGGCCGATCATCGACTTGATCGACCCCAGCCCGGCCCGGCGCTCACCGCCGTCGGCCTTGCCGAAGACCATGCGGAGGGTCTCCAGCTCGGCCTGGTCGCCGGCCGGGGTGCCGGTGCCGTGGGCCTCGACGAGGCCGACCGTGGCGGGGTCGAGCCCGGCCGCGGTCCACGCCCGCTCGAGCGCCAGCGCCTGGCCGGCGGGGTTGGGGCTCATCAGGCTCCCCGCCCGGCCGTCGGACGCCACCGCCGAGCCGCAGATCACGGCGTAGACGCGGTCGTCGTCGCGCTCGGCGTCGGCCAGGCGCTTCAGGACGAAGAAGCCGGTGCCCTCGCCCACCAGCAGGCCGTCGGCGTGGCGGCTGAACGGGCGGATCGCCTGGCTGGGCGACAGGGCCCGGAGCTGGGTGAACACCGACCACAGGGTCACGTCGTGGCAGTGGTGGGTGCCGCCCGCCACCACCAGGTCGCAGCGGCCGGAGGCGAGCTCGGCGACGGCGTGGTCGACGGCCACGAGGGTGGAGGCGCAGGCGGCGTCGACCGCGAACGCCGGGCCCTGGAAGTCGAACCGGTTGGCGATGCGGGACGCCACCAGGTTGGGCACCAGGCCGATCGACGCCTCGGGCCGGTCGGGGCCGAGGGCGCGGACGAACTCCTCGTGCACCTGCGCCAGCCGCTCGGGTGCGATGTCCGGGAGCAGCGCCCGGAGGCCCTCGACGAGCTGGCGGGCCACGTGGACCCGCTGGTCGAGGCGGGCGACGCCGGGCGTGCGGTAGCCGCCGCGGCCGACGATCACCCCGACCCGGTCGGCCGGGACGCGCTCGTGGGCGTCGCCGCTGTCGGCCAGCGCCGCCGCGGCCTGGGTGAGGGCGATGAACTGGTCGGGCTCGGCGCCGTCGACGGCGATCGGCATCACGCCGAAGGCCGCCGGGTCGAACGCGGCCTCGTCGACGAAGCCACCCCGCCGGCAGTAGAAGCGGTCGGGGTGGGGCGCCGGCGCGGCGCCCTCGGGGACAGGGGCGTAGAACACCGGGTCCCAGCGGTCGGGTGGGACGTCGCCGATGGCGTCGACCCCCGCGCAGACGTTGCGCCACAGGTCGTCGACGGTGGGCGCGCCGGGGAAGACGCACCCCATGCCGACCACGGCGATGCGGTCGCGACGGGTGTCAGGCACGGTCGGTCAGGTCCTCGAG
>DATCLV010000254.1:0-3318 GCA_036563745.1 Acidimicrobiales bacterium
CCCGCTCCTGGAGCGCGGCCAGGACGCCGACTGGCCGTTCTGACCCGCCGGCCGTCGACGGTCAGCCCGACCCCGGCGACGACCGCGTCCGCGAGGATCGCGAGCCGATCCGACCGGCGCGGTCGTCGCCGGGCGGCCGTCGCCGGGGCGGGCGCGGTCCGTCTACTGTGGAGATCGTCGCCACCGGCGGCGCCTTCAGGGAAACCGTCGCGTCGCCGCGGCCGAATGGCCCGCCCGCGGCTCAGCGGGCGGGGCAGGTCAGCCCGTCCTCGGGGACGATGAGGTCGATCAGGTAGTTGTCGACCGCGCGCTGGATGCAGCGGGACTCGGAGTAGGCGGTGTGTCCCTCGCCCTCCCAGGTCACGACCACCGCGACGCCGAGCATGTCGGCGAGCTTCCGGGTCGACTCGTACGGGGTCGCCGGGTCGCCGGTCGTGCCGATCACGACGATCTCGGGGGCGCCGGTGGCCGGCCCGGTCGGGAAGGGGTCCTTCTCGCCCGGCCACACCGCGCAGGTCAGCAGTCCGGTGGCCAGGGACGGGCCGAACATCGGGTACTCGGCCCGCCACTGGGCCTGCAGGTCGCGGATCTCCTCGACGCTCGGGTACTCCTCGTCGGCGCAGTTGATGGCGTTGAATGCGTCGAACTGGTTGCTGCGGTACCGGCCGCGCTCGTCGCGGTCGGCGTAGATGTCGGCGAGGAGCAGGATCAAGGCGGCGTCGCCGTTGCGGAGCTGGTCGATCGCCTGACCCAGGTACGGCCAGAAGTCCTCCGAGTACAACGCCAGGATGACGCCCCACAGCACCCAGCCGGCGGTCACCGTCCGGCCGTCGGGGCCCTCGATCGGTGCGACTCGACCCCGTTCGATCTCCGCGGCGATGGCGCCCCGCGGGTTGTCGGCGATCGGGCACCGCGCCCGGTTGCTCTGACACCACTCGACGAAGTTCGCCAGGGCTCGCTCGAACCCCATGGCCTGGCCCTCCGACGACTCGACCGGGCCGGCCGTCGGGTCCACCGCTCCGTCGAGGGCGAGCGCGCGCACGTTGCCCGGGAAGAGCTGGGCATAGACGGCGCCGAGCAGCGTCCCGTACGAGAAGCCGAGGTAGGTGAGCTTCTCCTCGCCGAGCGCGGCCCGGATCGCGTCCATGTCCCGGGCGGCTTGCACGGTCGAGAACAGGCGCAGGTCGTCGCCGTACTTGTTGCCGCAATCCTCGGCGATGCGCCGGTTCAGCTCGACCAACTCATCGAAATCCTCCTGGCTGACCGGGTCGGGGTCGTAGCCGAACTGCGCGTCGAGGTCGGCGTCGGAGATGCACTCGACCGGCGCCGACTTGCCCACGCCCCGGGGGTCGAACGCGACCAGGGCGAACCGGTCGAGCAGCTCCGTGGGCGGCAGGCCCATGCCCGCCGGCGGCTGGACGAACTGGGGCAGCCAGGTCAGCCCCGAGCCGCCCGGTCCGCCCGGGTTCGTCAGCACCGATCCCTGCTTGTCCGCCAGGTCGCCGGTGTAGATGCGCATCAGCGCGATCTCAAATGTTTCCCCGTTGTCGGGGTCGCCCCAGTCCTTGGGCACGGTCACCGTCGTGCACTCCACGGCCAGGTCCCGGTCGAGCTGCGGGTTGGCCTCGCGGGCCTCGGCGAAGCAGTCGTCCCAGACCAGGCCACCCTCGCCGTCCGGGGTCGACGGCAGGGGCTCGGGGGCGTCGGGAACGCAGCCGCTGAGGACGAGCAGCAGGGCCACGGCCGGGATCGTGACACGTCGATGCACTGGGTCCCTCCGAGGTGGTGGAGCCGAACGGCTGGGGCCGTCGACCGACTCACGATACCGGCGTGCGGCACCCGCGACGGGGCAGCCGGCGGCGCACCCACCCTGGGCGCGGACGGCCGCGGAAGCGGCCCGAGCCAGGGCTCAGCGGCGGGCCGCCCTGGGGCGCACACGATGCTCAGGAGCGGGCGAGGACCTCGTCCACGTCGAACCGCAGCGGCCGGTCGAGTTGGGCGTAGGTGCACGACTCCGGGGTCCGGTCGGGGCGCCAGCGACGGAACTGCGCGGTGTGCCGGAACCGGTCGCCCTCCATCGCGTCGTACCCGACCTCCACGACCAGCTCGGGCCGCAGCGGCTCCCAGCTCAGGTCCTTGCCGGCGCTCCACCGCGACAACCCGCCCGGGATGCGCTGGCCAGCGGCCGCGGCCGACTCCACCGCGTCGATCCACTCCAGCCAGGGATGACCCTCGCGGGCGTTCTCCCGGTACGGCGCCAGCTCGTCGACCAGCTCCTTGCGGCGGGCCGCGCTGAAGCTCGCGCTCACCCCGACGTGGTGCAGCCGCCCCTGGTCGTCGTAGAGGCCCAGCAGCAGCGACCCCACGACCGGGCCCGACTTGTGCCAGCGGAACCCGGCCACCACGCAGTCGACCGTGCGGGCGTGCTTGATCTTGAACATCAGCCGCTTGCCGGGCACGTAGGCGATGTCGGCCGGCTTGGCGATCAGCCCGTCGAGCCCCGCCCCTTCGAACTCCTCGAACCAGCGCCGCGCGGTCGGCACGTCCTGGGTAGTCGGGGTCACGTGGATGGGCGGCCGCACCGTCGCCAGCTCGGCCTCCAACCGCTCGCGACGACGTTCGTACGGCTGCCTGAGCAGGCTCTCGTCGCCGACCGCGAGCAGGTCGAAGGCGACGAAGTCGCAGGGGGTCTGCTCGGCGAGCAGGCGCACCCGCGAGGCGGCCGGGTGGATGCGCTGCTGCAGCATCTCGAAGTCCAGTCGGGGCGTCTGCCCCTCCTGCCGGCGGATGAGCACGATCTCGCCGTCGACCACGCACCGGGCGGGCAGCTGCGCGCGTACCTGCTCGACGACCTCCGGGAAGTACCGGGTCATGCTCTTGCCGCCCCGGCTGACCAGTTCGACCTCGTTGCCGTCGCGGAACACAATGGTGCGAAACCCATCCCACTTCGGCTCGTACCGCATTCCCGGCGCCGTCGGGATCTCCGGGACGCTGGTGGCGAGCATGGGCTCAACGGGGGGCATCACGGGCAGGTCCACGCCTGCGAGTCTGCCACCGACGGCCGACACCGGCCGGCCGGCGTGTCGGCGGTGGGCTGGCATCGATAGGCGACGCTAGGCGGTAGGATCGGCCGTCCACGACGGAAGGGATTGATCAGTGTCATATCAGCCCGGACCGCCGCCGGAGCAGGCGGGGTCGTCGCCTGACCAACCGCAGCCACCCTCGCAGTCGGTGCCTCCGCCGGCGCCGTGGCCGGCCCCGCAGCCGCCGCCACCTCCGCCGCCGTGGGGGACGCCGTCGCCCCAGCCGCCGGCCCAG
>DATCLV010000270.1:0-2675 GCA_036563745.1 Acidimicrobiales bacterium
CCACCCGCAAGGACCGACCGCCGCCCCCGACGTCGTCGACCTCGCTCCCGTCCGGTCCTTTCGCCCGGACCGACCCGACCGACCCGACCGACCCGACCGACCCGACCGGCCCGTCGGACCGCACCGGCCCGTCCGACGCGACCGGACCCACCGGATCAGCCGGCGTCACGGTGCCTCCTCACACGCACTCCCCCGCGCTCACAGGTAGACCGGGAGCTCGGCGGTGACGACGGTCGGCCCGCCCACCGGGCTCGTGACGGCGAGCGTCCCGTCGACCGCGGCCAGCCGGTCGCGCAGCCCCCGGAGCCCGCTGCCGGCCCCGACCACGGCCCCACCCCGCCCCTCGTCCCGCACCCGGAGGCGCAGGCGGCGGCCGTCGGCACCGGGCACGGTCGTGACCTCCACACGGGCGGAGTCTGCCCCGCTGTGCTTCGCCGCGTTGCTGAGCAGCTCGGCCACGCAGAAGTAGACGACCCGCTCGATCGCCGGGCTGGGGCGCTCCGTGAGATCGACCACGAGGTCGGTGGGGATCCCGGTGTCGGCGGCGAGGGTCGGGAGCGCCTCGGCCAGGCCGCCGTCGAGCGCCACCGGGTTGATGCCCCGGGTGAGCCGCCGCAGCTCGGTGGTCGCCTCCCCCACCTGGTGCCGGGCCCGGCCGACCAGCGGGCGCGCCCGCTCGACGTCCCCCTCGGCCAGCGCCTCGTCGGCGAGGGCGAGGCTGAGCCCGATGGCGACCAGCCGGGCCTGCGTGCCGTCGTGCAGGTCGCGCTCGATCCGCCGGAGGGTGGCGGCGGCGTCGGCGGCGACGTCGCTGCGGGCCCGCTCCAACGCCTGCTGCCGCGGCGACGCCGGCGTCCGCCCGAGCAGGGACCGGGCGAGCCAGCGGTTGAGGTCGGCGGTCCGGGCCGACGCCCACGGCGCCAGCCACAGGAGCGCCCCGCCGACCACGACCGACTGCACCGCCAGCGAGACCGTGGGGTCCTCGTCGAACACCGGCCGGCTGAGGAACGGCAGCAGCAGGGCGAACACCCCGTAGCCCCAGGTGGCGACGGCCCCGACGAGCGTCAGCACCGCCACCGGCAGCCGCACGAGCAGGTAGAGGACCGACCGCCACGCGGTGCCGTCGGTGAGCCCCGCCCGCACCCAGCCGAGCAGACCCCCGGCCGCGCCCGCCGACCCCGTCGCCCGCGGCGGCGTGGGGATCGACTCGCCCAGCAGCGCCGCCACCAGCCACCGGTGCAGGTCGCCGAGACCGCGGGCGCCCCGCAGCGCCAGGGCCACGAGCGGCAGGCCGACGATCGTCAGCGTCGCCAGACCCCCGATGTACAGCGCCACCGCCACGTACACGACCCCGGCCACCGCCAGCGGCAACCCGACCAGCCCGAACAGGACCTCCCGCCACACCGGCGGCCGCCACGCCGCGGTGACGCGCCGGACCAGCGACCCCCGAGCGGCGGCCGGATCGGACGTCGTCGACGCGCTCACGACGGGGCTCCGGTGGGGATGGCAGGCCGGGACGGGGAGGACGAGGGCGAGGCGGTGAAGGGCGACGACAGCATGCGGTGGGCGGGGACGAGGACGGCGGGGACGGCGAGGGCCGCGGCGGCGGTGACGATCGCCAGGAGTCGTACCATCGGCACCGAGGGTACGGGCGAACCGGTCACCCCGTGACTGAACGTGACGAGGCTCAGCCCGCCGGCGGCGACGGCCAGCACCAGTCCCACCGCCACGACCAGCGCCGACTCCACCGCCAGCATCCGTCGCAGCTCGCGGTCGGTCGCCCCCAGCAGCTGGAGGAGCCGCAGCTCCGACCGCCGGTCGACCGTGAGCGCCACCAGCGTGTTGACCACGGCGACCCCGGCGATCAGCCCGAACATCCCCAGCTCGACCAGCCGGAGCCAGTTCTCGTCGGCGTCGGCGAACCCCGCCGAGGCGTCGGCCCCGGCACCCACCCCGGCCCGGGCCAGCGTCGGCGGGATCAGCAGGAAGTTCACCGCCAACCCGCCCAGCACCGCCAGCGGGACCACCGCGACGGTCAGGCGCCGGACGTGGCCCTGGAGGTGGGCGTCGGCCAGCCACCCGATCCGGGGCGCCACCCGTCGCGGCACCGCCCCCAGCACCCCGGCCACCCGCCCGGCGGCCAGCGGCCCGAGCGCCGCCACGGCCAGGAGCCCGGCCAGCAGCACCGGGAACGCCCCCTCGGCGGCGTCGGCACCGCCCCGGGCGAGGTTCACGAGCGTCAGCACCGCCACCCCGACGCCCGCGACGCCGCCCAGCGCCCGCCGGACGCCGTCGACCCGCCGCGGCTCGGCGGCGGTGTCGGCCAGGGCCGACGCCGGCGTCCCCCGGGTCGCCCGCCGGGCGGCGATCGCCGCGGCCCCCACACCCACGAGCCCCACCGCGCCCAGCGCCGCCGCCAGCGGCACCGGCGTCACGGGCACGTCGATGGCCTCGGCGGCGTACCCGTGGTCCTGCAGCGCCGGGAGCAGCACGTGGGCACCACCCCACCCCAGCACCCATCCCACCGGCGTCACCAGGGCGACCACGGCCAGCACCTCCCGCCGGACGAGCATCCGGATCTGGCGGGGCGTGGCGGCGACGGTCCGCAGCAGCGCCAGGTCCCGCAGCTGCCGCCGCACGGCGAACCCGACGCAGTTCACCATCACCAGCAGCGA
>DATCLV010000272.1:0-3877 GCA_036563745.1 Acidimicrobiales bacterium
GACCTGCGTGGCGGGCTGGTGGTCATGTCGGCCTACCAGTCGCTGGCCGCCGCGGCCTGAGCGCCGCGGTCGCGGTCCGGCTACTCCCGCTCCCGCTCGGCGGCGCCGGCCGCCTCGGCCCGGGCCCGGAGGAAGAACGTCGCCAGCTCGGCCCGCGTCGCCAGGTTGAGCTTGCGGAGGATGCTCGACACCTGGTTCTTCACGGTCGCCGCGCTCTTCGACAGCTCGGTGGCGATCTGCTTGTTGGTGCGGCCCGCCGCCACCAGCTCCAGCACCAGCAGCTCGGCCTCGGTGAGGCTGCCGATGCCGTGCCCCCAGCGGGGTCGGCGCCGCCGGCCGCGCATCCCCAGCCACACCGCCTCCGACAGCGGCAGGCCACGGCCGTGCTCCCACACCTCGTCGGCTGCGTCGCCGACCGCGGCGCGCAGGTCGCGCTCGACGCCGGCGACCCGGTCGCGGTTGATCGGGAACACCACGTAGCCCATCTGCTCGCGCTGGGCGCGGGCGGCGGCCAGGGCGCGGAGGGCGTCGTCGACGTCGGGCGCGGTGTCGGCCCGGGCGGCGACCACGGCGGCGTAGGTCTCGAGGGCGTCGACGACGCCGATCAGGTACGACGCCGACACCGCGCTGCGCAGCGCCCGGCTGATCCGGGACCGGGCGCCCCAGTCGTCGCCCTCGTCGCTCAGCTGGAGGGCCAGGCCGGTGTGGCTGATCGCGACCGCCAGCGGGTTCTGGCTGGTGCGGGCGGCCTGCACCGCCTGGTGGCGGTGGGCGCGGGCGGTCTCGGCGTCGCCCTGCCGGGCGGCGATGGCGCCGAGGAAGCTCTCCGCCTGGGCCTCGAACCAGCGCCATCGCATCAGCCGGAAGTAGTCGAGCGCCTGGGTGATCAGGCGGCGGGCGCCGTCGAGGTCGCCGCAGGCGTAGAGGTGGATGCCGTAGTGCAGCCACCCGGGCACCAGCACGCCGCCGTCGCTGGCCGCGCCCTCGTAGGCGTGGCGGAAGTAGCCGGCGGCCTCGTCGTAGTGGCCCTGGTAGGTGCGGAGCAGGCCGTGCCACTGGGCGGCCTGGTACTCGAAGGTGTCCTGGGTGGTCTCGCTCACCGCCAGCGTCGAGTGCTCGTCGGCGGACCGGAAGTCGCCGAGCAGCACCTCGATGTAGCCGAGGGCGGCCAGCGTGAACGGGGCCAGCCAGTGGTCGGGCGGCACCTCGGTGTCGACGGCCCGGCGCAGCTCGGCGGCGCCGGCGTGGAGGCGGCCCTCGTTGCCGTGGGCGAGCCCGATGCCGATCGTCCCCCAGTTGGCGAACGGGAGCCCGGCGTCGACCAGCAGGCGGCGACCGCGCTCCAGCGGCTCGAGCGCGGCGGGCGGGTCGAGGAAGATGTCGGACCAGCCCCGCAGCACCAGCGCCTCGCCCTCGACCTCGGGGTCGCCGGCGGCCTTGGCGAGCGCCGCGGCCGCCTCGGACTTCCGGCGCAGGTCGAGCGGGTCGACGGCGAACAGCGCCATCGTGCCCGCGGTGACCAGCGCCGCGGCCTGGCGGGCGGGCGGCGCGTCCGGGGCGGCGGCCAGCAGCTCGTCGATCCGGCGCCGGCCCTCCGGGAACCGGCCGACGTCGATCCACAGCCAGCGCAGGGCGGTGACGATGCGGAGGCCCATCTCGGCCTGGTCCGACGCCATCGACCAGGTGACGGCCTGGCGGAAGTCGTCGAGCGACACGGCGGCGTCGTCGAGGAAGGCCTGCAGCTCGGTGGGGCCGTCGACCGTGCGGTGCATCCGGTCGGCGAGGCGGGTGAGGTGGTGCAGGTGCCGGTCGAAGACCAGCGTCGCCTCGTCGTCGTCGAGCTGGGCGCGGCCGAAGTGGCGGGTCGACCGCAGGAGCCGGTAGCGGACGTGGCGGGGACCGCGCTCGCGCTGGAGCAGCGACTTGCGGGCCAGCGCCGTGACCGCCCGGCGCACGTCCATCGGCGGCTCGCCGGGGTCGGCGGCCACGGCCTCGGCGGCGTCGCGGTCGAACGTGGCGGCGAACACGGCGAGCCGGCGCAGCACCCGCTGCTCGACCGGCGACAGCAGGTCGTAGCTCCAGGCGATCGAGTCCTCCACGCTGGAGCGGTGGGGCTGGGGGATCCGCAGCGTCGACCGCAGGACGTCGAGGTGGCGGTCGGCCAGGTCGGCGGTGAGCGACGCCAGGTCGGCCATGTCGTCGAGCTGCCCGATGGCCAGCTCGATGTGGAACGGGATGCCCTCCAGCATCCGGCAGAGCCGGGTCATCAGCCGGGCCTGCTCGACGGTCGGGGGCCGGCCGCGGCCGGCGGGCTGGGCCCGGTCGAGCAGCAGCTGCCCGGACTCGGAGGCGACGAGCAGCTCGCGGGGGTCGCCGGCCTCGTCCTCGGGCGGCACGCCCAGCGGCGGCACGGGCCACACGACCTCGCCCTCGATGCCCAGGTCCTCCCGGCTGGTCGCGAGCACCTTGAGGCGGGGGCAGCGGGCGAGGAGGCGGCTGACGACGTGGGCGCACGGGACGATCACGTGCTCGCAGTTGTCGACCACCAGCAGCGTGGGCCGGTCCTCGAGCTCGGCCTCGACCGCGTCGATGAGGGGGCGGGAGGCGTCGTCGACCACGCCCAGCGCGAGGGCGACGGCGTCGACCACCGCATCGTCGCCGGCGTCGTCGTCGGCGGGGTCGAGGGCGTCGAGGCCGACGAACGCCGTGGCCTCGGCGACGGCGCCGGCGGGAGTGCCGGCGGCGGGGTCGGCGGTGGGGTCGTCGTCGTCTTCGGTCACGGTGCCCGGGGGCGGCCGGGTGGCGACCTCGACGGCCAACCGGGTCTTGCCGCAGCCGGGCGGGCCGGTGAGCGTGACCAGCCGGGCGTGGGCGAGGAGGTCGGTCAGCTCGACCAGGGCGTCGGCCCGGCCCACGAACCTGGTCAGGGGGCGCGGCAGCGACTGCCGGTGCAGGGTGAGCGCCGTCACCTGGCGTCGCGCCCTCGCGCTCCGACCGCCATGCCCCCAAAAGATAGGCCACGTGGCCCATGCGTTCGTTGTGTCGTACGACGACAATCGCCGGGGCGGGTCGGGTTCGGCGGCGGTCCCCGGCCCCAGCCAGGCACTGGTCGCCGGCCGAGTCGAGGCGGAAGGCTCGGACGGCGACGGTGCCGGCTCCTCCTCCGGCCTGCGCCCTCACCCCTGGTCGCCCCCTGGTCGCTCGCCGTGGCGAGCCGGTCGTCGCGCCTTCCCCCCGGCGCGCGGCCGTCCTCTTTTGGGCAGGCGCTAGACAGGGAAGCTCGGGTCACGACGAGGGCCGTGACGGGGCCGCGGGACGAGGGGCGGTGAGGCAACGGTGAGCGATGCGACCACGGCAGCGCTGCGAGCGGCCGCCGCGTCCGGCGACAACGACCGTCTGGCCGCACTGGTGGACCCGCTGGCCGCCCGCGCCGCGGCCGGTGACGGGGCGGCGCTGGAGCGGCTGCTGTGGGCGGTCGACGAGCTGGCCCTCGCGCGCCCCGCGGTGCGGGCGCTGGTCGTCGAGCAGGCCGACGTCGACGACATCCTGCAGGACGTGCTGGTGGCGGTGGCCGAGACCATCGGCGGCTTCCGGGGCGAGGCCCGTTTCCGCACCTGGCTCAACCAGGTGGCGCGCTTCAAGGCCATCGCCCACCTGCGGCGCCGGCGCGACGAGGTCCGGCTCGACGACGACCGGGCGGGTGCCGGGTCGGGCGGGGTCGACCGCCTCGGGGACGCCGCCCGGATCTCGTCGATCCTCGCCGAGCGGGCCACCCTGCACGGCGTGCTCGACGGGCTCCCCGCGCACTACCGGGAGGCGGTCGTGCTCCGCGACGTGCACCAGCTGTCCTACGAGCAGATCAGCGAGCGGCTGGGCG
>DATCLV010000283.1:0-1620 GCA_036563745.1 Acidimicrobiales bacterium
CCGGAGCGGGCCAGGCGGTGCAGGGCGTCGGCGAGGTCGGACGGGTCGTCGGGCACGACGATCTCGGCGCCGGGCAGCGCCGCGGCCAGCAGCGTCGCGGGGTCGTCACCGTTGCCGGGCCCGGCACCCGGGTTGACGACGACGCCGAGCCCGGTGCCGTCGGGCGCCGGGTCGAGCCCGGTCCACTCGCGGTGGGGCGCCACGGCCGCCGGCTCCTTCGAGGCGACCGGCCACAGCGCCCGGGTCGCCAGGCCCACCCCGACGCCGGCCAGCACCCGGACGGGCGTGCCGGCGAGGGCACGGTGGCGGCGCCGTCCGCGTCGGCGGCCGCGCCGGTCGAGCGCGAGGGCCACGGTCGCCCCCGCGCCCACGACGGCACCGGCGGCGGGCTGCTCCTGGACGGCGCCCGCGGCCGCGGCGGCCAGGGCCGCCTCGCGACCCAGCGGGGCGGCGAGGCCGGCGGCCAGGGCGGCGCGCAGCCCGGCCCGGCGGGTGAAGCGATCGACGCGCACGGCAGGGACGCTACGGGGCGGGAGCGCCGAGCGTTCAGACCCGGCGGTAGCGGGCCTGGACCAGGCAGAACACGGCGTAGGCCAGCAGGCCCAGCGCCACGGCGGAGAGCAGCCAGGTGCCGTAGCCCTGCTGCGCCAGGCGGGCGAGGGCGCCGTCGATGCCGACGGCCTCGTCGGGGTCGTACTCCCAGGCGGCCTTGGCGAGGAAGAAGCCCACCATCCCCAGCACGACGCCCCGGGCCGCGTGCCCGACGACGCCCGAGCGGGTGGTCCAGGTGCGGACCGCCGGGCCCATGCTCGCCTCGTCGAGGTCCTTCCGGAACTTCTGGTTCTTGGCCTTCACCAGGTTGTAGACGCCGTAGCCGATCAGGGCGAGGCCGAACGCACCCACGATCCACTGCCCGCCGGGCCACTCGAGGACGCGGGCGGTCTCGGCCTTCTCGTCGCCCGAGCCGCCACCGCCACCGCCACCGCTGCTCTCGCCGCGGGCGAGGGACGCGGCGGCGAGCATCGAGGCGACGTAGATCGCGCCGACCCCGGCGTGGTGGGCCCGCTTGGCGAGGCCCTCGACGTCGCTGCCGTCCCGGTTGCGGTCGAGCGCCGCCCGGACGAACTGCCAGAGGGCGTAGGCCCCGAAGCCGACCGCCAGCACCCACAGCATCGTCCCGCCGAACGGCTGGTCGGCCAGCTCGCGCAGCACGCCCTGGCGGTCCTCGGGCTGGGCCCGGTCGCCGAAGGCCACCTGGAGCGCCAGGACGGCGATGGCCGCGTAGCTGACCGCCTTGGCCACGTGACCGACGCGGCCGGCCCACGCGAACCACCGGCTGTCCCGCACGTCGTTCCCCGCCCGGCGGGCGCGGCGCACCCGTCCCGCCACCGCATCGACCGTCGACATGTGCCCTCCCTTGGAGCTGCTCGGGTCCCGCCGTCCGTCGCCCGGGACCGTGCCGCCGTGTGCCTACCCCCGCCCCACCCGGGTGAGACTCCCGTGCTCCCGGCTCCCCACCGGGTCAGGGACCCAGGTCAGGGACCTGCGGCCGGGCGCGGCGGTGCCCCCGGCGAACCGGGGGCACCTTGCCGGATCGCTGGGGCGCGCCGTGCGTCAGAT
>DATCLV010000289.1:0-6962 GCA_036563745.1 Acidimicrobiales bacterium
CCGGAGCGGCCGAGGCCGGCCGCGGGAGAAGCTCATCGGTGGCGCGTCGTCGGCGTCCGACACGGACACCGAGTCGGGTGAGGAACTCGCCGAGCAGGTGTGGAAGCGCACCCGGGGCGCGGCCTGACCCGGCCTCCAGGATGAACGTCCGCCGGCCCTGCCGGCTCAGATCCCCCAGGAGGACGCCCGAGTGGCCATGATCTCCGCCAAGCGGATCAGCACGCTGCTGATCCCCCTGCTCCGTCGCACGCTGGTGCTGCCCGCCACCGTCGCCCGCCCGCCGGGCAACGAGCTCGTGCCCGACACCGGCGGCACGATCACCGTCCGGGTGCGTCAGCCCCGCACCGCCAACGTGCAGAACACGCCCGGCGCCGACATCAGCGGCAACATCACGGCCATCAACGAGGTGGGCGTCGACGTGACGCTCCAGCACCTCTACGACGCCGCGCTGATCACCGACGAGGAGCTCAGCTTGTCGGTCGTCGACTTCGGCGCCCAGGTCACCGAGCCGCAGGTCGCCGCCGTCGCCGCCGGCTGCGAGGACCAGGTCGCCGCGGCCATGAACGGCGTCACCGCCGACGAGACCGACCTCGACGACACCAACGTCAAGGCCAAGATCCTGGCGGCGCGCGAGGCGCTCTCGGACGCCGAGGTGCCCGCGGGTGACCGGTTCTGCGCCGTCAGCCCGTCGGCCGCCACGCTGGTGCTCGGCATCGAGGAGTTCGTGCGCGCCGACGCCACCGGCGCCGCCACGGCGCTGCGCGAGGCGATCATCGGCCGGCTCTTCGGGTTCACCTTCGTCGAGAGCCCGGCGCTGACCGGCACGTCGATGGTGTTCTATCACCGGTCCGGGTTCGTGTTCGCCCAGCGTGCACCGCAGCCGCCCCGCGGGGCGGCCGACTCGGCGGTCGTCAACACCGACGGCCTCGCGCTGCGGCAGATCATGCAGTACGATCCGCACAGGCTGTCCGACCAGTCCGTGGTGTCGGCGTTCGCCGGGGCGTCGGTTGTCGACAGCAACCGCGTCTACAAGGTCACCGGGGCGTAGGCGTAGATGCGCTGGCGCAACACCCGCACCGGACGGATCGTCGACCTCACCCCTGAGGAGGCCAAGGCCGCGGGCATCCCCAGCCCGCACCGGCCGCCCGCCCGCGGGCCCCGGTGGGTGCCGGTCGACGACGAGACCCAGGGCGACACCACCGGCGACGACGGCGACGACCAGGCCGACGGCGACAAGTCGGCGCCCCGGCCGGCGGAGGTGCGCGCCTGGGCTCGTGAGCAGGGCATCGACGTGCCCGCCCGCGGGAAGGTGCCGCCCGAGATCGTCGAGCGCTATCTCGAGGCCCGCGAGGAGAGCGCCGAGGGCTGACCACGATGGGCCCGCTGGTCACCGTCGCCGATCTGCTCAGGCGGCCAGGGTTCGCGGCCGCCGACTCCGGCCACCTGGCCGCGCTGATCGACGACGCCTCGGCGCTGGTGCGCGACGCTGTCCGGCCGCACCTCGACGACGTGGAGGCGCCGAACACGCCGCCCGCCGTCGTGGCCGTGATCGTGGCGATGGTGCGCCGCGGGTTGCACAACCCCCTCGGCCACGCCCAGGAGACCCTCGGCGACTACTCGTTCTCGGTCGGCACCGGCGGCGTCGCCACCTTGGCCCCCACCCGCCGCGAGCTGCGGATCGTGCGCCGCGCCGTCGGCGCGCTCGGCGTCGGCAGCGTCGCCATGACCGGCGACCTGCCCCTGCAACGCTCCGAGCTCGTCGCTCTCGAGCAGCCGGGGGACGCATGATCGGCCACTTGCTCAACCGGCGCGTCACCGTGCTGCGCCCGGTCATCACCACCGACGAGGTGGGCGGCCAGGCCGTCGCCCTCGAGCCGGCCGGCACCATCCCGGTCAAGATCGGCCAGCCGCGCCCCGACGAGCGTCCCCTCGGCGACCAGTGGGGCGCCCGCCTCACCCACGTCGCCCACACGCTCGCCACGGCCGACGTGCGCCGCGGCGACGAGCTCGTCGACGACCTCGACCAGCCCAGCGAGCGGCTCCGGGTGATCTCCGTCATCAGCGACAGCCACGGCACCTACCGCCGCCTCGAGCTCGAGGCCGTGCAGGCCGAGGGGGCACACTGATGGCCCGCGGACGCGTCCGAGTGGTGGTCGGCGTCGAGGGCGTCGACGCCATGACCGCCGAGCTCGTGCGCCGCATGGGCGCAGCCCGAGCAGCGGCTGAGGAGCAACTCGGCCGCGAGGCCAAAGCCGTCGCCGACGACATGCGCCGCAACGCCCCCCGCCGCACCGGCGAGCTCCGCCGCGGCATCGTGTGGGAGCACCGCGGCGACGAGGCCGTCGTGAGCTCGACGGCACGTCACAGCCGGTTCATCGAGTTCGGCACCCGCAAGGTGCCGCGGCGGCCGTATGTGCGCCCCGCGGCGCTGCGCTCCGAGCGGCGGCTGCCCAAGCGGATCAGCACCGCCGTCCGCGAGGTGGCGGAGGGGTGATGACGCCGGTCGCGGACCCGTCGATCCCGGTGCAGCGCGGCATCCGGTCGCTGCTGACCGCCGACGCCGAGCTCATGGCCATGGTCGCCGGCGTGTGGGACGAGCCGCCCGAGCGCATCCCCGACGGCGCCCCCGCCGCCTACGTCGTGTTCGGCACCAAGCAGACCACGACCGACGGCGACGGCGTGCACGGCCAGAACAGCCGCCAGGTGATCCTCGCCCTCGACACGTGGACTCGGGCCCGGTCGTCACTCCCCGGCGACCGGGTCGCGGCCCGGATCGTTGCACTCCTGGCCCGTCGGCCGGAGGCGCTCGACCCACACGTCGAGGGCCACACCGTGTGGCGGATCGTGTGGGAGGACTCGCTCTCGCTCGACGACGAGGACCGCGAGATGCGGCACCGCATCGACCGGTTCCGGATCTGGACCGCCCAGGAGGAGGAACGCTGATGCCGGAGCGCAAGCCCGTCCGCTACCGGCGGGTGGTGGGGCCCCCCCTCACCATCACCCGCCCAGAGCCCGACCCGCTGCTCGAGGCGTCGCCACGCTGGCGGCGCGTCGACGACCCGCCCACCCCCGCCTCAGCGAAGAAGAAGGAGGACTAGCCCGTGGCCGGCATCGACGCATTCGGCACCACGCTCGAGATCGACAACGTGCCCGTCGGCGAGATCACGAGCATCGGTTACTTCGACGCCTCGGTCGAGGACTACGACGTGACCACGCATTCGAGCCCCGACCAGTGGCGCGAGTTCATCGGCGGCCTCAAGGACGGCGGCAGTCTGTCCGGCAGCTTGAACTTCGACCCTGCCATGCACGGCACCCTCCTCGACATGTTGGGCGAGACCAAGCCCATCAAGATCACGTTCCCGCCGGCGGCCGACTCGGCCGAGGTGACGTTCAACGGCTATTTGTCGTCGCTCACCGGCGAGGCGCCGCACGACGGCCACCTCGAGGCCGAGTTCAGCATCAAGGTCAGCGGCAAGCCCACGATCACGATCCCGGCATGATGGGCGACCGCATCCTCGACCGCGACGGCCTCCTCGCCGCGCTCTCCGACACCCGGCACGCCACCCGCGACGTGCCGGTGCCCGAGTTCGGCGACGGCGCCGTGGTGCGGGTGCGCGAGATGAGCGGCGCGCTGCGGGCCCGGCTCGAGGCGGCGATCGCCTCGAGCCGGGCAGGCACCGGCGACGCCCGGGCCCTCGAGCGCGTCACCGTGCAGATCCTCGCCTACTGCGTCATCGGCAGCGACGGCCGCCCGATGCTCCGCGAGGAGGACGCACGTCAACTCATGACGCGCAGCCCCCGTGCTGCCTACCGGCTCCGCGACGCCGTGTTCGCCATCAGCGCCCTCGACGAGGGCGACATGGAGGCGATCGCCGAGGGTTTCAGCAGCGACCAGAGCGGCGATTCCACCACCGCCTAGCGCTCGCGCTGGGCATCCCGGTGGGAGAGCTCCTCGATCGCATCACGAGCACCGAGCTCGTGGCATGGCAGGTGTACGAGCGCGACTACGGGCCCCTCGGGCCCGAGCGGCTCGATCACCTCGCCGCTCTGGTCGCCACCGTCATCGCCCAGGCCAACCGCGGCAAGCGAGGCCGGCCGTGGAAGGTCAGCGACTTCCTGCCGCAGTGGGGGCGGCGGCAGCGGCGCAAGCAGACCCCCCAGGAGCAACTCGAGGTGATCCGCAGCATGGTCCGGGCCATGGGTGGGAAGGAGGTGACGGCCGGTGGCGACGATCGCTGATCTTGTCGTGCGACTCGGGCTCGACGCCGACGGCATCGGCGACACCATCGGCCGCGTCGCCGCCCGGGTGGACCGCGGCCTCACCCGCATCGGCGACCGCGCCGAGGCGCTCGGCAGCAAGCTGTCGTCGGTCGGCGAACGCACCGCCGACCTCGGCGGCAAGCTGACCCTCGGGTTGTCGACGCCGCTGTTCCTGGCGTTCGGCAAGGCCGAGGCCGCCGCCACGGATCTCGCCGAGGCGCAGAACGCCACCAACCAGGTGTTCGGCGAGGGTGCGGCCATCATCGACCGCTACGCGGCGACCGCGGCCACCAGCATGGGTCTCTCCGAGCGGGCGTTCCGAGCCGCCATCACGCCGATCGGCGCCATGCTGAACAACCTCGGGTTCAGCCAGGAGGAGGCGGCGCAAAAGGCAGTCGAGCTCGGCCAGCGCGCCGCGGACATGGCCAGCGTGTTCAACACCGATGTGGACCAGGCGCTGGAGGCCATCGCCGCCGGCCTCCGTGGTGAAGCGGACCCCCTCGAGCAGTTCGGCGTCCGGCTCAACGCTGCGAGCATCGAGGCCAAGGCCATGGCCATGGGCCTCGCCGATAGCAAGAGCGAGCTCGACGACCACGCCAAGGCCCAGGCAGCGCTCGCTCTGCTCATGGAGCAGACCGACGTCATCGCCGGCGACTTCCAGCGCAACATCGACGGCAACGCCAACGCCACCCGGGTGTTCACCGCCCGGCTCGAGGACGCCTCGGCCGAGTTCGGCCAGCGCTTGATCCCCATCAAGGCCCGGGCCCTCGAGATCGGCAGCAAGCTGCTCGACCGGTTCAACCAGCTGTCGCCGTCGGTGCAACAGGGCGCCGTCATGGCTGGTCTCTTCGCCATCGCCCTGGGCCCAGTTCTGACCGTCGCCGGCAACGTCATGCGTGTGCTCGGCGGCATCGTCCGTGTCAGCGGCACCGTCATCAAGGTGCTGCCACGCATCGGCGCCGGCGCCGGCCAAGCCGCGGCGTCGATGGGGCGGCTCGCCGCCGCCGCCGCCCGGGCAGGCGCCCGCGTCGTCGCAGCGTTCGTGCGGATGGCTGCCCAGGCCGCGGCTGCCACCGCCCGCGTTGTCGCCCAAGTCGCCATCCAGATCGCCCGGTGGGCGATGCTCGGCGCTCAAGCCCTCTTGCACGCCGGCCGGGTGGCCATGGCCTGGCTCATCAGCCTCGGGCCCATCGCTCTGGTCGCCGCGGCCGTCGTCGGATTCGTCGCCCTGGTCATAGCCAACTGGGACACCGTGGCGTCGGTTACCCAGGCCGTGTTCGGCGCCATCCTCGGCGTCATTCAGGGCGTGTTCAACTGGCTCGCCTCCAACTGGCCCCTCGTGCTCGCCATCCTCACCGGGCCCATCGGCATCGCCGTCCTGCTCATCACGTCCCACTGGGACACGATCAAGGGCGTCATCGCCGGCGTGATCGACTTCATCAAGGGCGCGATCACCGGCGCCAAGGACTGGATCGTCGCCCGGTTCAACGACGTGGTGTCGTTCGTCACCGGCCTGCCCGGCCGTATCCGGTCGGCAGCGTCCGGCATGTGGGATGGCATCAAGGAGGCGTTCAAAACCGTCGTCAACACCGTGATCGGCTGGTGGAACGGCCTCGAGTTCACCCTGGGCCCATGGACCATCGGCCGAGTCACCATCGCCGGCCGCGAGATCTTCGGCGGCGCCACGATCGGGCCCTACACCTTCGGCGTGCCCGACATTCCTTATCTCGCCGGCGGCGGCCTCATCACCGGACCCACCATCGCCATGGTGGGCGAGGGGCGCCACGACGAGGCCGTGCTGCCGCTGCCCGACGGGCCCCGCGTCCTGGCCGGCTTGGCTGCGCTCGCCGACGGCACCGGCATGGCGGGCCCGGCAGTCGTCGTGCACGCCCAGGGCAGCATCCTCGCCGAGCGCGACCTCGTGCGAATCATCCGCGACGAGCTCCGCCGCCGCGGCCTCGGAGGTGCCAGAGCATGACCATCGTCATCGTCCACACCGGCGAAGACGAACTCGTCAGGGGTGGTCTGTGAACCGTGACCTCGACACCATGAGCCCCGAGGACCGCCAGAAGGTGGTGCGTGACACCGTGGTGTCGGTGTTCCAGGCGCTCGAGGCGGGTGACCGGGACGCCGCCGAGGTGAACCTCATGCACTGCTACCACCGGGGTGCCCGTGCGGTGGAGCTGCTCGAAGCGATCGTCGAGCACATCGGGGGTCGACGGTGAGCGGCATCCAGGTCGTCAACCAGGCCGAGACGGCATGGTTGAAGCTCATCACCGACGTCGACATGACCCTGCGGCTTTACACGAACAACGTGATCGACGGGCTCACCGACGTCGAGATCGAGGCGTTGACCGAAGCGGCGTTCGTCGAGGCGACCTTCCCTGGTTACGCTCCGGTGGCGCTCACGAACCCGTGGACGATCGTCCCGGGGAACCCGTCGAAGGCCACCGTCCCGGAGCAGTCGTTCATCCGCACTTCGACCGGCACCGCTGAGCTGATCTACGGCTACTACCTCACCCGGATCGGGGACGGGGCGCTCATGTGGTTCGAACAGTTCGACGGGCCGGTGAGCATGGAGTTCCAGAACGATGTACTGAAGGTCACCCCCGAGCTGACCTTGGACGACGCGGGAGGGTTCGACATGGAGGTTGGCACGATCGTCGCCTACGGCGGCACGACAGCCCCGGACGGCTGGTTGC
>DATCLV010000294.1:0-1590 GCA_036563745.1 Acidimicrobiales bacterium
CCACCCCGGCCGACACCCGGTTCGTCCAGGACATGATCGCCCACCACCAGCAGGCCCTCGGGATGGTCGACCTGGTACCGGGCCGGACCGCGCGCGACGACATCCCGGTGCTGGCCGAGCGCATCCGGGTCTCGCAGGAGGACGAGATCGCCCGCCTGGAGACCTGGCTCACCGACCATGGCGAGGACGTCCCCGCCCCCGACGCCCACGAGGCGCACGAGGGCATGCCGGGCATGGCCACGCCCGAGCAGCTGACGCTGCTGCGGTCGTCGTCGGGCGCCGCCTTCGACGGGCTCTTCCTGGAGCTCATGATCGCCCACCACCAGGGGGCGATCGAGATGGTGGCGCAGCTCTACGAGGACGGCGGCGGCCTGGAGCCGATGGTCGACGACCTGGCCCGCGACATCGAGGCCGACCAGTCGATCGAGATCGGCCGGATGCAGGAGCTGCTCGAGTCCCGGTAGCCGCGGCCGGGGTCGGGCCTCGCCCGGCCGCAGCCGGCTCGCGCCCGGCCGGGAGGAGCGGGGCGTGCTCCCCCCGGCCGAGGGCAGGACGTCGGACCAGGGCCTACACGGTCAGCGCAGCGTGGCGCACTGGCCGCTCGCCGGCCCGTGCACGGTGTTGGGCGAGCCGAGGTGCAGCGGTGCCGGCGAGTTGCCCGAGCAGCTCAGCGGCCCGCTGATGTCGTTGCCGGCCACCACGGGCTCCACGGCGCCGGTGGCGTTGGACGTCAGCGTGACCGGGCCCCGCACGGTCGAGTCGACCACCGCCACGCTCGCGGTCGACCGGGTGACCGTGACCGCCCCCCGCACCGTCGTGTCGTAGAGCTGCACGTCGGCGCCGCTCGTGGCCGTCACCGGGCCCGACACCGAGGCGCCCAGCGCCAGCAGCGACGCCCCGGACTGCACGGTGACCGGGCCGTTGACGGTCGCGCCGTCCAGGCACGTCACGCCCGACGCCACCGTGAGCGGGCCGTTGTGCCGGCCGGTGATGGTCGAGGTGCAGGTCCGCAGGAGCTGGTCGAACCGGGCGCGGGCCACGGCCCGGCTGGGCGCCCACGTGAAGGCCGACTGGTGCTGCGGGTTGAGCTCGTCGAGGCGGACCTCTTCGGCCGCCGCGATCTCGGCCTCGGTCAGGTGCTCGCTCGGCACCAGCCCGAACACGTCGAAGCCCCGGGCGATCTCGCTGCCGTAGATGTGGCCGTTGTACCAGTAGGTCGACCAGAAGCCGCCGAGCTGGAGCGCCGACGGGCTGATCGGGCCCCGGTCGAAGAAGCCGATCTCGACCGGGTTGGCCGAGTCGGTGAAGTCGATCAGCGACAGGCCGCCCTGGTACCAGGCCTGGGCCAGGATGTCGCGGCCCGGCACCGGGACCAGCGACGCGTTGTGGGCCACGCAGTTCTCGGTGGTGCTCTGGGCCGCCGGCATCTTGTAGTAGCTGCGGAACTGCAGCTCGCCGCCGACGATGTCGAAGATGGCGTCGGCCCCCCAGCTCAGCTCGTCGGTCGGCCGGCAGCGGGCGCCGGTGCCGCCGCCCCACTCGTCGGTGAAGATCACCGTGGAGCCGTCGTTGCCGAGCGTGGCCGAGTGC
>DATCLV010000307.1:0-8354 GCA_036563745.1 Acidimicrobiales bacterium
CACCTGGGGGCTGCCGTCGGCGTTGAGCGTGCAGAGGTGGGCCAGGTTCCCGGCGGTCAGCGCCGCCCGCACCTCGTCGGTCAGGATCGACATGAGCGCAGGGTAGGCCTTGCGACGAACCTGCCCCCGAAACGGGGAGCAGGCTCCCCGTTTCGGGGGCAGGTTCGAGGTGGGGGGCAGGTTCGACGTGGGCGCGTCAGGCGCGGCGGACCTGTTCGTAGCGGCGGAACTGGCTGTGGCCGACGGCGATGAGGGGGACGCCGGCCGCCCGGTGGGCGTTGACCTCGGCCGTCGACTCGACGAGGAACGACGCCGCGCCGGACACCAGCAGCACCGCCCCGCTCTGCTTGGACTGCACCATCATCATGGAGGTCTCCTTCCCCCGACGGCGCCGCCCATCCCCTCAGCGGTGGCGGGCGATCTCGTAGCAGGCCAGCGTGCCGGCGGCCGCCACGTTGAGCGACGCCAGGTGCCCGCGGAGCGGGATCGCCACCACCTCGTCGCAGCGCTCCCGCACCAGCCGGGACAGGCCACGGCCCTCGGCGCCCAGCACCAGGCACACCGGGCCCTCGGCGGCCGGGCCGATCTGGTCGAGGGAGCGGTCGGCGGCGCCGTCGAGCCCGATCGTCACCACCCCCGCCTTGGCCATCTGCTGCAGGGCGCTGGGAATGCCTCCGACCAGGGCGATCGGCAGGTGCTCGACCGCGCCCGCCGCGGCCTTGGTGGCCGCCGGCGTCACGTGGACCGCCCGGTGCCGGGGCAGGACCACGCCCGTCGCGCCCGCGCACTCGGCCGACCGGAGGACCGCACCCAGGTTGCCCGGGTCGGTCACGCCGTCGAGCGCCACCAGGAACGGTGGCACCTTGCGACCCTGCACGGTCCCGCCGGCCAGCAGGTCGTCGAGCGACGCCTCCTCCAGCGGCGCGGCCAGCGCCAGCACGCCCTGGGGCGCCTCGCAGCGGGCCTGGGCGGCGAACTTGCCGCGGGAGACCTCCCGCACCTGCACCCGGGCGGCGGCGGCCAGCTCGCGGATGTCGTCGAGGATCGGGGCGGGCTCGGTGTCGCCGGCGATCCAGATCTCCTGGACCCGGCGCCGGCCGGCCAGCAGCAGCTCCCGGACCGCCTGGCGGCCCTCGACCTGGTCGCCGCCGACGCCACGGCGCTCCTTGGTCGACCGGACCTGGCCCCGACGCCCCGACGGGACAGCGGTCGCCGCCCGGCTCCCCGGCCGGATCCGGGTGGGCGGCGGGGTGCGGCGGGCGCCGCCCTTGCCGGCGCCCCCACCACGACCGGCCGCGGCACCGCGGGCGCCCGACCCGACGCTCCGCCGGTTGCCGGCGCCGCCTCGACCTCGTCCTCGGGCTCCGCTCATGTCATCTGTCTCCTGGGTCGACGGGGGCCGCGCCCCGGCGGGACCGGGGCAGCGTGGGGCGTGGGGTGTGGGGCGTGGGGCACGGTCACGATCACGGGGTGGTCCTGGCGACGAGGGCGACGGCGAGGCAGGCGATGCCCTCCCGGCGGCCGAGCGCCCCGAGGCCCTCGGCCCGCTTGCCCTTCACGGTGACCGGGGCCCCGACCGCGGCGGACAGGCGCTCCTGCATCTCCGCCCGGCGGGGAGCCAGCTTCGGGGCCTCCAGCACCACCGTGCAGTCGACGTTCTGCGGCTCCCAGCCGGCGGCCCGCACGTCGGCGACCGCGGACCGCAGCAGCTCGATCGAGTCGGCCCCCGCCCAGCGGGGATCGGTGTCGGGGAAGTGCTGGCCGATGTCGCCCAGGCCGGCGGCGCCCAGCAGGGCATCGGTCACCGCGTGGGCCACGGCGTCGGCGTCGCTGTGCCCGGCGAGCCCGGGGCCCTCGGGGAACGTGACGCCCCCCAGCACCAGCGGCCGCGCCGGGTCGGTGCTGAACGGGTGCACGTCGTAGCCCTGCCCGATCCGCATCACGGGGAACCGCTCCCGGCCAGCGTGGGGAGCAGGGCCTCGGCCACCGCGAGGTCGGCCGGGTAGGTGATCTTCAGGTTGGTCGGCGCGCCCGGCACCACCCGCACGGTGCCGCCGCGTGCTTCGACCAGCGAGGCGTCGTCGGTGCCCTCGGCCCCGTCCGCGTGCGCCGCCCGGAGGGCGGCGGCCGTGAAGCCCTGCGGGGTCTGCACGATCACCAGATCGGAGCGGTCGACCACCCCTCTGGTGCGCGACCGGATCGTGTCGACCACCGGCACCCCGGGGACGACGGCGTCGGCCGACCCCTCCGCCACCGCGGCGATCACGGCCGTGAACAGGTCGGCGGGTGCCAGCGGGCGGGCCCCGTCGTGGACCAGCACCACCTCGGCGTCGGACGGCACCGCCGCCAGCCCGGCCCGGACCGACGCGGACCGGGTGTCGCCGCCCGCCACCACCACGTCGGCCGCCGGCTCGGGGCGGTCGGCGTGGTCCGGGGCGACGACCAGGACCACACCGTCGGAGCAGGCGCGGGCGGCCACCAGCGACCAGTCGAGCACCCGGCGGCCACCGAGCGGGAGGTACTGCTTGGGTTGTCCGAACCGGGTGCCGCTCCCGGCGGCGACCACGATCGTCCACACGGGACCCATGAGGAGGACACGCTAGTGCCCACGCCTGCCGGGTCAGCCGCTGGTCACCAGGGTGATCGCGGGGTGGTGAACACGCCTGTGCGCACCGAGAGGGCGTTTCGGTCGTTAACGTTCCCGGTTGTGAATCCCGCTGACCTGCTGGCAGCCGTCGATCTCTTCAAGGAGCTGCGGCCCGACGAGCTCCAACGTCTCGCCGAGCAGACCACCCGGGAGAGCCTCCGCCGAGGGGACGTGGTGTTCCGGGAGGGCGACGAGCCCGACCGGCTGTACGTGGTGATCCAGGGGCGCATCGCGATCTCCAAGCGCTCGGTCGACGGGCGCGAGGCCGTGGTGGCGCTCGTGGAGGACGGTGACCTGTTCGGCGAGATGGGGTTCTTCCTCCCGCTCGGTCGCTCGGCCGAGGCCCGGGCGCTCGAGCCGTCGACGCTGCTGTGCCTCCCCTTCACGCCGGTGCGGGAGATCTACGAGGAGCGGCCCCAGCTGCTGTGGGGCGTGGTGTCGATGCTGGCCGACCGGGTGCGGATCATGGACGACGTCCTGGCCGACTCGGTGTTCCTCGACGTGACCGGCCGCACCGCCAAGCGCCTGTTGGAGATCGCCGCCGGCAACGACGAGTTCGTCCTGCCCGTCACCCAGGAGGAGCTCGCCGCCATCGTCGGCGCCTCCCGCGAGCGGGTGAACAAGGCCATCGCCAGCTTCGTCCGGCTCGGCTGGATCGAGCAGGCCGACCGTCGCTACAAGATCACCGACCGCGAGCAGCTCGAGCGCCGCGCCCGGTAGCCGACGCGGCCGCTCAGCTGTAGCGGTCCAGGATGCTCGTCTCGGCCAGGCGGGACAGGCCCTCCTTGATCGCCCGGGCCCGAGACTCGCCGACGCCGGTGACGTCGTCCAGGTCGTCGATCGTGGCCCGCATGATCTTCTGCAGCGAGCCGAAGCGCTCGACGATCCGGTGCACCACCGACTCCGGCAGCCGCGGGATCCGCGACAGCAGCCGGTAGCCCCGGGGCTCGACGTGGGCGTCGAGGTCGAGCGGCGAGCCGGGCAGGTGGAGGGCCGCGCCCACCGCCTTGAGGTCGAGCAGCTCCTCGGTGCCGAGGTCGTCGAGCGCCGCCATCGCCTGGTCGAGGTGCCAGCCCGACTCCTCGTGAAAGTAGTCGAGCACCACCAGCCGCCGGTCGTCCTCCACCTGGCCCATCAGCTCGTCGAGCTGCAGGGACACCAGGCGCCCGTCGACGCCCAGCTCCACGATGTGGGCGGCGATCTCGTCGGCGATCCGCCCCACCATCTCGGTGCGCTGCAGCACGGCCACCACGTCGCGGACCGTCACCAGGTCTTCGACCTCCAGCGCCGACAGCGAGCTGGTGACCGCGTCGAGCCGGTTGCGGTAGCGCTCCAGCGTCTGCAGGGCCTGGTTGGCCCGGGTCAGCAGCTGCGGGATCGTGGCCAGGGGGTGCTTCCGATCGCCCACGTAGACGGCGATGATCCCCATGTCCTCCGACACCGACACGACCGGCACGTCGATCGACCGTGCGACGCGCTCGGCGGTGCGGTGGCGGGTCCCGGTCTCGGAGGTCGGGACGTTGGGGTTCGGGACCAGGTGGACGTTGGCGCGGGCGATGCGGCTGGCGTCGCTGGCCAGGATGATCGCCCCGTCCATCTTCGCCAGCTCGGACAGGCGTTGCGGGCTGAAGGCGGCGTCGAGCAGGAAGCCGCCGGAGCAGATGTTCAGGACCTCGGGCCCGTCGCCCACGACGATGAGGGCGCCCTTGTTCGCCTGCAGGATGCGGTCGAGCCCCTCGCGCAGGAGCGTGCCCGGGGCGACGGCCGCCAAGGCCGCCAAGAGTTCGGGACTGCGCCGGGTCACCACGCAGCAAGGTTACTGTTCTCACCCTTCAGCCTCCTTACGCTGTCGTGCGCTCTTCTGGCTTCTTGACCCGTGCCGTCCTCAGCGCTGCACGAGGCGTGTCGCCGCCACCGCGTCGAGGAGCGAGCTGCAACGGTCGACCCGCAGCCCCGGCGGCGGATCGGGCGC
Organism: Acidimicrobiales bacterium; assembly: GCA_036563745.1. Taxonomy (GTDB): domain Bacteria; phylum Actinomycetota; class Acidimicrobiia; order Acidimicrobiales; family VFJN01; genus DASXTK01. The sequence continues at coordinate 4,620 of DATCLV010000307.1, forward strand.
CGACGACGGGGCCAGCGCCGAGGTGAACCCGAGCCGGGCCGCCTCCGCCAGCCGCCGGTCGGTGCCGAGGACCTGGCGCAGCCCCCCGCAGAGGCCGAGCTCGCCGCACGCCACCATCTGCGGCGGCAGTGGCCGCTCGGTGACCGCCGAGGCCACGGCCAGGGCGATCGCCAGGTCGGCCCCCGGCTCACGCACCTTCACGCCGCCCGACACCGCCACATGTACGTCGGCCTTCACCACCGACACGCCCGCCCGCCGGTCGAGCACGGCCAGCACCTGGGCCAGGCGGCCGCTGTCGACGCCCTGGGCGGTGCGCCGCGGCATCGGCGCCTGGGTGGGCACGACCAGCGCCTGCAGCTCGACCAGCAGCGGCCGGTGCCCGTCGAGCACCGGCACCACCACCGACCCCGGCACGCCGACCTGCCGGTCGGCCAGGAACAGCGTGCTCGGGTCGGGCACGCCCATCAGCCCGCCGTCGCCCATCTCGAACAGGCCCAGCTCGTGGGTGCCGCCGAAGCGGTGCTTGGTGGCCCGCAGCAGGCGCAGCGCGTGGTGCCGGTCGCCCTCGAACGACAGGACCGTGTCGACCACGTGCTCCAGCACCTTCGGCCCGGCCAGGGCCCCGTCCTTGGTGACGTGCCCCACCAGCACCACCGTGAGCTCGCGCCGCTTCGCCTCGGCCACCAGCGCCTGGGCGCAGGACCGCACCTGCGCCAGCGACCCGGGCACCGCACCCTGCTCGGGGTCGAGCAGCGTCTGCACCGAGTCGACCACCAGCAGGTCGGGCTTCACGTCGTCGACCAGGCCCAGCACCTGGGGCAGCACCGTCTCGGCCGCCAGCCACAGCCCCTGGGCCACGGCACCGATCCGCTCGGCCCGGGCCGCCACCTGCTGCGCCGACTCCTCCGCCGTGACGTAGAGCACCCGCCGCCCCTGGTTCGCCGCCGCGGCGGCGAGGTGCAGCAGGAACGTGGACTTCCCCACCCCCGGCTCGCCGCCCAGCAACGTGACCGAGCCCGGCACCAGGCCGCCGCCCAGCACCCGGTCGGCCTCGGGGATGCCGAGCGGCACGGGCACGGCGCCACCGACGCTCGCCTCGGCGATGGGCATGGCCGGCGACGACGGCGCCAGCGACGACGGCGCCCGCGGGCCCGACGCCGTGACGGTGACCTGCTCGAGGGTGCCCGACGCATCGCACGCCGAGCACCAGCCCGTCCACTGCGGGGCCTCGGCCCCGCACTCGCTGCACCGGTAGACGTTCTTCGATCGAGCCACGCCCCGACCTTAAAGAGGAGCTGTGACAGTCAAGGGCCGTCGGGCAAAGGAGAACAGCGAACGTCGACGGCCGGCTCGGGCCGCCGGCGTCAGGCCGCCGGCATTAGACCGCCGGCATCAGGCCGCCGGCGAGGGCCAGCGACGGCGGACCAGCACCACGACGAGCGCCACCAGGCAGCCCACGGCGACCACGGCCAGGGCCAGCGCCGGGCGGTGGTAGACCGTCGACGCCGCCTCCATCTCGACCGACTCGCCGCCCAGCTCCGGCGACCACCGCTCAGCCACCCCGCCCGGCAGCGCCACCCCCACGGTCAGCCGCAGCATCTCCGCCAGCGGGGCGCCCAGGCGCTGCTCGATCGCCGCCGCGTCCTGCCCCAGCGGCTCGCCGTCGAGCGCGGTCGCCAACCCCTCGTCGCCGAAGGCCTCCAGGCCGTCGGACAGGTCGGCCTCGCCGGAGAAGCCGTAGCGGGTCACGCCGAACGAGGTCGAGCGGGTGACCTCCATGTCCTCCAGGCCACCGTCCGGCCCGGTCAGCTCGGCCAGCACCCGGCCGGCCTCCTCGGGCGTCCCGAACGGCTTGGTGGCCGCCAGCCAGACGAAGCCCTCCTCGTCGGGCTCCGACACCTCGCCCACGGTCCAGCCGTTGGCGGTCAGGTCGTCGACCCGCACCAGCGCCACGAGGTCGCCCGGGCTCGGGGCGCCGTCCCGGTCGAGGTCGGGCACCCGGGCGAGCGCCTCGGCGTCGAGCCCGATCGCCACCTCGACCTCGCCGGACCCGTCGTCCTCGACCGTCACCGTGACGTCGGTGCGCACCTGGCACCCCGCCACCACCAGGACGGCCAGCACCGCCACGAGAGCTCGTCGCAACCTCACAGAACGGGGAACCTTAGGCCCGGAGCCGACCGGAGCGACAGCGGCCCAAAACCTGCAACCCCCGGGCCAGGAGGCCCGGGGGTCGGGATCGTGTGCCGGGCCGGAGCCCCGCAGATCAGCTGTCGCCGGAACCGGCCGGCGTCGGGGCGGCGCCGGCACCCGCACCAGCGCTGCTGCCGCTCGCCTCGGCCATCTCCAGCGACGGCGGCGTGAAGCCCTCGATCGACCGGAAGACGATCTCCTTCTCGCCGGTCTCGGGGTTGTCGTCCACGTCGACCACGATGATCTCGCCGGCCCGGAACTCCTTGAGCAGCATCCGCTCGGAGACCGGGTCCTCGACCATCCGCTGGATCGCTCGGCGCAGCGGCCGGGCACCCAGCTGCGGGTCGTAGCCCTTGTCGGCCAGCAGCAGCTTGGCCTCGGGGGTGAGCTCCAGGCCCAGGCCCTGGCCCTCCAGCTGGCGCTGGACCCGCATGATCATCAGGTCGACGATCTGCGTGACCTCGGCCTTGGTGAGCTCGTGGAAGACGATGACCTCGTCGATCCGGTTCAGGAACTCGGGCCGGAAGTGGGTCTTCAGGGCGTCGGTGACCTTCTCACGCATCTTCTCGTACGTGACGGCCTCGTCGGCCCGGGCGAAGCCCACGTTGGCCTTGCGCAGGTCCTGCGTGCCGAGGTTCGACGTCATGATCAGCACGGTGTTGCGGAAGTCGACCGAGCGGCCCTGGGCGTCGGTGAGACGACCCTCTTCCAGGATCTGCAGCAGCGTGTTGAAGACGTCGGGGTGGGCCTTCTCGATCTCGTCGAACAGCACCACCGAGAACGGCTTGCGCCGGACGGCCTCGGTGAGCTGGCCACCCTCCTCGTAGCCCACGTAGCCCGGGGGCGAGCCCACCAGGCGGGAGACCGTGTGCTTCTCCATGTACTCGGACATGTCGAGCTGGATCAGCGCGGCCTCGTCGCCGAAGAGGAACTCGGCGAGCGTCTTGGCCAGCTCCGTCTTCCCGACGCCCGAGGGGCCGAGGAAGATGTAGGAGCCGGTGGGGCGCTTCGGGTCCTTCAGGCCGGCCCGGGTGCGGCGCACGGCCTGGCTGACCGCCTTGATGGCGTCCTCCTGGCCGACGACCCGCTTGTGCAGCTCCTCCTCCATGCGGAGGAGCTTCTGGGTCTCCTCCTCGGTGAGCTTGTACACCGGGATGCCGGTCCACACGGAGAGGACCTCGGCGATGGCCTCCTCGTCGACCTCGTCGAACAGGTCGACACCGGAGTCCTTGATCTCGCGCTCCTTGGACTCCTTGCGGGCCAGGAGCTCCTTCTCCTTGTCGCGGAGGCGGCCGGCCTCCTCGAAGTCCTGCTGCTCGACGGCCTTCTTCTTGGCCTCGACGATCGCCGCGAGCTCGTTCTCGAGGTCCTTGTAGTCGGCCGGGGTCTGCATGCGCTTGATGCGCAGGCGGGAGCCGGCCTCGTCGATCAGGTCGATGGCCTTGTCGGGCAGGAACCGGTCGCTGATGTAGCGGTCGGCCAGGTTGGCCGACGCCACCAGCGCCTGGTCGGTGATCGTGACCCGGTGGTGGGCCTCGTAGCGGT
>DATCLV010000078.1:0-1826 GCA_036563745.1 Acidimicrobiales bacterium
CCACGACCACCGCGGCGACCCCCAGCGAGGCCACGGCCCCGTCGCTCCCCCGGGCCGCGTAGGCGAACGCCACCACGCCGGCCAGCGCCACCAGGTAGCCGACGGCCGCGGCCACGTTGTGGACCTGCTGGCCCGTGGTGACCTCCTCCTCCCGGTCCCGGCTGACGACCACCGTGCCGGGACGGTCGTCGTCGCCCGCGTCACCCACGCCGGCCCCGTCGTCCGGTTCGGCGGCGATCCCACCCGGGCAGCCGGGGTCGCAGGGCGACACGGCGCTCACCAGGTACGAGCCGCCGAGCGCCAGCGCCACCACGGCCGCCGCCCACACCACCGAGCGGGGCTCCAGCAGCGTCCGGGCCAGCACCACCCCACCGGCCGCCAGCAGCAGCCCGACCAGCCCGAACGCCAGGCTGACGAGGCCGCCGTCGGGCGCCTCCCGGGCGCCGAGCTCGCTGATCAGCCGGGCGCGGGGGCTGTACTCGGACCACCGCAGGCCGGCGACCAGCGGCACGGCCACCGCCAGCACGGCCCCGACGGCCACCAGGCCCCAGCACACCCTCGCCCGCATCCCCCGGACCGTACCCGTCTCCCGGCGTGGCATCCGGCCGACGGGCGCGGACCTGGGGCGCGCCGCGGGCGCGCCGGCCGTCGTGCCTGGTAGACGTACCCCCATGACAACGGGGGGTCGGTTCTCGAACCGCGTGACCGAGCTGCTGGGCGTCGAGGTGCCGATCGTGCAGGCGCCGATGGGGTGGATCGCCCGGTCGCAGCTGGCCAGCGCGGTGAGCAACGCCGGAGCCATGGGGATCATCGAGACGTCGTCGGGCGAGCTCGACGTGATCCGCGACGAGATCCGCAGGATGCGCGACCTCACCGACAAGCCGTTCGGCGTCAACATCGCCCAGGCGTTCGTCCGCGACCCGCACATCGTCGAGTTCGTGGCCGGGCAGGGCGTGAAGTTCGTGACCACCTCGGCCGGCAGCCCGACCCGCTACACCGCGGCGCTCAAGGAGGCGGGCCTCACGGTGTTCCACGTGGTGCCCAACCTGGCCGGCGCGCTGAAGGCCGTGGACGCCGGGGTCGACGGGCTGATCGTGGAGGGCGGCGAGGGCGGCGGGTTCAAGAGCCCGCGGCCGGTGTCGACCATGGTGCTGCTGCCGCTGGTGGCGTCGAAGGTCGACGTGCCGATCATCGCCGCCGGCGGGTTCGTCGACGGGCCGACGATGGCGGCGGCGCTGGCGCTCGGGGCCGAGGGCATCCAGATGGGCACGCGGATGGTGTCGGCCGCCGAGTCACCCGTCCACGACAACTGGAAGCAGGCCGTGGTCGCCGCCGCCGAGACCGACACCGTGTTCCTCAACCGCCACACCAGCCCGGCGCTGCGGGCGCTGCGCACCGAGCGGACCACGGCGCTCGAGCACGACACCGAGACCAACGCCATGGCGCTGTTCGGCCGGGCGATGGACCTGTACTTCGGCGGCGACATGGAGGCGGCGATCGCGCTGAGCGGCCAGGTGGCGGGGCGCATCGACGCGATCGAGCCCGTCGCCGACATCATCCGCCGCACCGCCGACGACTGCCTGGCCCTGATCGCCGACCTCGCCGCCCGCTACCCCTCGGGAGCCCCGACGCCATGACCGACGCTGCCAGCACCGACGCGCCCGCCCCCGTCACCGACGCCCGCAACGAGGGCATCGTCCTCCGTCGGCGGCCCAAGGGCCTCCTCCGCCACGAGGACGTGGAGCTGGTGCCGCTCCCCATGCCCGAGGTGCCGCCCGGCGGGATGCTGGTGCGCACCGACCGGATCGGCATCGACGCCACCGTGC
>DATCLV010000308.1:0-2413 GCA_036563745.1 Acidimicrobiales bacterium
TCGTGCCCCTGTGCGCGATCGTCCTGGCGGTCCTGGCCGGCGGCGTGGTGATCCTGCTCGTCGGCGAGAACCCCTTCACCGCCTACTGGGCGCTGCTGCGGGGCATGTTCGGCAGCGGCGACCGGGTGGCGGCGTCGCTCGGCCGGTCGACGCCGTTCATCGGCGCGGCGCTGGCGGTCGCCTTCGCCTTCCGGGCGGGCCTGTTCAACATCGGCGTGGAGGGCCAGCTGCTCGTCGGGGCCACGGTGGCGGCCTGGGTCGGCACCTGGGGGGTGGCCGACGACCTGCCCGGCCCGCTCGCCGTGCTCGTGGTGCTGGTGGCCGGGGCGGTCGGCGGCGGCATCTACGGCCTCATCCCCGGCGTCCTCAAGGTGAAGACCGGGGCGCACGAGGTGATCACCACGATCATGCTCAACAACATCGCCCTGCTGCTGATCCGGTGGATGGTCAACTCGACCGACCCGGTGATCCTGCGGGACGAGGGCGCGTCGGTGGCCCGCACCGCCACCATCTCCGAGGGGGCGCGGCTGCCCCGGTTCGTCGACAGCTCGCCGCCGCTGCACGTCGGGTTCCTGGTGATGCTGGCCCTGTCGGTGTTCGTGTGGTTCACGCTGCAGCGCACCACCAAGGGCTTCGAGATCCGCATGGTCGGCGCCAACCCGCACGCCGCCCACTACGCGGGTGTGGGCGTGAGCTTCGTGGTGGTCGGCGTGATGATGATGGCGGGCAGCTTCGCCGGCCTGGCCGGGGGCGGGGAGATCGCCGGCACCTCGCACTACCTCAGCCCGGGCGTCTTCCTGGCCGTGGGCTTCGACTCGATCGCCATCGCCCTGCTGGCCCGGGCCAACCCGTTCGCGGTGATCCCGGCGGCGATCCTGTGGGGCTCGCTGCTGGCCGGCGCCCCGCTGATGCAGCAGGAGACCGGGCTGTCCATCGACATCGTCCGCATCGTGCAGGCCCTGGTGCTGCTGTTCGTGGCCGCCGACGTTATCGTCCGCACGGTGTTCCGGATCCGCCGGAAGGTCGAGGGCGGCTTCGAGGAACCCTCCTTCGGCGTCGAGTGGGGAGGCGCGGCATGAGCGGCACGAGGGGAGCGGACCAACGATGAGCTCGTCGACGGCGACGCTCGACCCCGGCGCCCCCGATCCCGGGGGCGCGCCCGCCGGCCGGGCCAGCGCCGCACCGGTGCGCCGGACGCGGCGGGGCCTCGACCGCTTCCAGACCATCGGCGTCCTCTTCGGGCTCCTCGGCCTCGTCCTCGTCGGCTACACGACGCCCAACCTGGAGTCGGGGACGAAGGCGTTCACGCTCGAGGTCGGGCGCGACCCGGCGAGGATCACGTTCTCGCCCCGCCTGTGGGTCGCCGTCATCGGCGCCTACTTCGTGCTGGTGGCGGTGTTCACGCTGGTCGCGGGCCGGTCGGCCCGCTGGGAGCGCTACGCCCGGGCCGGCCTGGGCGTGGCCGCGGTGCTGATGGCGCCGCTGATCGTCATCCTGTCGCTGGGCCTGTCGGAGCGCCCGTCCACCAACCTGGTGCAGCTCATCGTCGAGTCGCTGCGACTGGGCACGCCGTTCGCCCTCGGGGCCATGGCGGGCCTGTGGTCGGAGCGGTCGGGCGTCGTCAACATCGGCATCGAGGGGATGATGCTGAGCGCCGCCGGCGTCGGGTTCACGGTGTACGCGGTCATGGGCGACGCCAAGGAGACCCCGTGGCTGTGGATCGGGATCCTGGTGGCGGTGCTCACCGGCGGGCTGGTGGCGAGCCTGCACGCGGTGGTGTCGGTGTCGTTCCGGGTCGACCAGATCATCTCCGGTGTGGTGATCAACCTGCTGGCGCTGGGCATGACCAGCTTCCTGCGCTCGCAGGTGATCGTCCCCCAGGGCATCTCGACCGGCACCAGCACCAGCAACCTGTCGATCCCTCTGCTGTCGGACATCCCGGTCGTCGGCGACCAGCTGTTCAGCAACAAGCCGATCTTCTACGCGATGTTCGTGATCGTGGCCCTCACGTGGTTCGTCCTGTTCCGGACGCCGTGGGGCCTGCGGGTCCGGTCGTGCGGCGAGAACCCGCACGCCGCCGAGACGTTGGGCATCAACGTGATCAAGGTCCGCTACCAGGCGGTGATCCTCGGCGGCCTGATCGCCGGCCTGGGCGGGGCATGGTTCTCGATGGAGGGCCAGGGCGGCTTCCAGGACAACATGACCAACGGCGCCGGCTTCATCGCCCTGGCGGCCGTGATCTTCGGCCGGTGGCGGCCGTGGAGCGCCTTCGCCGGCGCCATGCTGTTCGGCTTCACCCGGGCGCTGGGGACCCGGCTGCAGATCCTCGACGTGTCGGTCGGCGACTTCTCGATCCCCAGCGAGTTCTGGCAGGCCCTGCCCTACGTGGTGACGATCGTGGTGGTGGCCGGGG
>DATCLV010000310.1:0-6973 GCA_036563745.1 Acidimicrobiales bacterium
CCTGTCGGCCGCGCTCTCGCGGGGCTGCGTCCACCGCGACGTCAAGCCCGCCAACCTGCTGCTCCACTCGTCGGGGGTGTGGAAGCTGTGCGACTTCGGCACCGCCCGTCTGGTGCCCGAGGGCGCCACCCACCCGGTCACCCAGGTCATCGGCACCTCGCCGTACATGTCGGCCGCGGCGCTGCGGGGCCAGCAGAACCACGCCGCCGACCTCTACGCCCTCGGCGTCACCGTCCACGAGGCGCTGTGCGGCCGGCTGCTCCACCCCCGACCCCCCGAGATGAGCGAGGTCGACTACGCCCGGGCGGTCATCGAGACCCCGCCCACGATCTCCCCGGCGCTGCCCCGGCGCTGGCAGACGACGGTCGCCGCGCTCATCGGCCTCCACGGCCCGCTCGACGCGCCGACGCTGGCCGCCTGGTTCCGGGCCACCCGGGGCCACGGCGAGCCCCCGACCCCGCCGGGCGGCGGGCCGGGGCTGCGCCGCACGCTGGCGACCGAGGTGGCCTCGGCGGCTCCGGCCGTGGCCCCGGCGGCGGTCGCCGAGCACGCGCCACCGCCACCGCCGCCGGCCCCGGCGCGTCGGATGTTCGTCCCGGCGCCGCCCGAGCCCGCGCCGGGCGCGCCGCCTCCGCCGCCACCCCCGCCGGGCGGACCCGCCGCCCCGGGGCAGCCCGCGGCCGCCCGGCCGGCCGTCGGGGGCGCCATGGCCCCGGGCGGCACGCCGCTGTGGGCCCGCGCCCTCCAGGCGATCGACCCCTCCCGGGTGCTGCGCCGCCGGGCCGTGGCGCTGGCGATCGACCTCGTGGTCGTCGCCGTGCTGATCGTCCTCTGGTACTTCGGGTCGATCTACGCCACCTACACCCGGATCGACGCCGCCACCCTGCCCGCCGAGGTCCCGCCGTGCCAGGCGGTCGGTGAGTACTGGGACTGCTGGGTGAGCCCCAACGACGACGTCTACATCTCCCGCAACCTCAACCCGGTGAAGGGCCTGTTCGTGGTGGGCCCGGCCCTGCTGGTGCTCGTCGTCCTCCAGGGGCGGACCGGTTACACGCCCGGCAAGTTCGTGCGGAACCTGCGAGTGGTCGGCATCGACCGGCGGCCGCCCGGGATGCGTCGTGCCCTCGTGCGCACGGCGCTGTGGGCGGTCGACGGGTTCCCGTGGTTCGTCCCGCTGCTGGGCCTGCTGGTGGCCGGGAAGCGCCGGGACCGCCGCCGGATCGGCGACCTCGTGGCGAAGACGTGGGTGATCGACCGCAAGCCCCCGCCCGGGGTGTGACGGCCCGGGGCGTGACGCTCCACTAGCGCGCCGCTAGCAGCGCGCGTGTCCCCTGTGCGGGATGCGGAGACGACTGACGATCCTGGCGGCGGGCGCCGCGCTCCTCCTCGGCGCCGCGGCCTGCAGCGACGACGACGACGGCGGCATGTTCGGCGGCGCGGGCGGCAACGGCGGCGGTGGCGGTGAGCTGCCGGGCCCGAGCGGCGGGGGCGGCGGGTTCGACGACACGTCGATGGGCCTGTTCGTCGAGCAGTGCGACACGTTCCCCGGCACCAGCCGGAGCCTGTGCGAGTGCGCGTGGGGCGAGATCACCGGCTCGGTGTCGACGTCGGAGTACGCGGCGTTCGAGGAGCAGTTCCTCGCCGACCCGTCGACGCCGCTGCCGAGCTGGCTGACCGACGCGGTGACCGCCTGCTCCGACGACACGTGAGGGCCGGCCGCGGCGCCCGGTCGCGCACCGCCCTCGCCGGCGGTCAGTACGGCTTCGGCGACCAGACCTTGAGCGGTGTGAGCCGGATGCGGGTCGTGAAGTCGCGGTCGAGGTCGTCGACGGTGAAGGGCAGGTGGGCCAGGGCCGCCCGGTACTTGTCGACGTAGCCCGGCTGGCGGCTGGGCAGGTTGCCCGGCTCGACCGTGGCCCTCGCCCGCACGACGACCACGTCGACGCCGTCGGGGTCGGAGTTGAAGTGCAGGGTGACCAGCGGCCGCTGCCGGATGTTGGCCACCTTGCGGGCCGAGGGCTCGGAGAAGACCACCAGGTCGCCGTCGTCGTCGACGAACCACACGGGCACCGGGGCGGGCGCCCCGGCGTCGGTCACGGTGGTCAGCCACGCCACCTGGTCGTGCTGGACGTGCTCGAGGACCTCGGGGGCCAGGGCCGTGGAGTCGGTCATCCCTCGTCCCTACCCGCCGTCGGGGCCGTCGCCTCGGCCCGCATCCGGCGACGGCTCCGGCGCCGGGTGGGGATGCGGATGGGTGTGGGTGTGGCCAGGGGAGTGGGCGCGCTCGTGGCCGGCGTCCCCGTAGCGCTGGGACAGCCAGCGGCGGAACCCGGCGGCGTTGGAGTGGACGCCGTTCAGGGTCTCCAGCCGCTCCCGGAGCACGGGATCGACGCCGGCCACCTCGTCGTCGAAGCGGGCCGCCAGCGCGGCGGCCACGTCCTCGCCCGCCCGCCACGCCCGCTCGGCCTCCTCGGCCCACAGGGTGAGGGTCTCCTGGGCCTCGTCGAGGATGGCGTCGGGGTCGGGGACCAGGCCGAAGTGGGCCAGCGCGATGCCGCTCGGGCGGCGGTCCCGGAACCGGGCCAGCGAGTGGAGGGCCTGGTCGAGGTCGAAGTCGGGCGGCGGGGTGGCGGGCCGCAGCACGCCGACGTCGGGGAGCCGGACCCCCACGGCGTCGCCGGCGAACAGCAGGCCGCTGTCGGAGTCGTGGAGGGCCAGGTGGTGCTTGGCGTGCCCGGGGGAGTCGACCGTGGTGAGCGTCCGGGTCGGTGACACGGTGATCGCCTCGCCGTCGGCCAGCACGTGGATCCGGGCGGCCTCGGTGGGGGTGAGGCGGCCGTAGAGGCGGTCGAGCATCTCGCCGTAGACGAGCGCGGCGCTGTCGACGAGGCGGGTGGGGTCGGCCAGGTGCCGGGCGCCTTTCTCGTGCACGTAGACGGTGGCCTTGGGGAACGCGGCGGCCACGTCGCCCACACCGCCCGCGTGGTCGAGGTGGATGTGGGTCACGGCCACGCCGGCCAGGTCGTCGGCGCCGACGCCGAGCCGGTCGAGGGCGGCCAGCAGGTGGGGCACCGAGCTCTGGCTGCCGGTCTCCACCAGCACCGGCGCGTCGCCGGTGATCAGGTAGCCGGCGGTGACGTGCTGCCACCCGCCCAGCTCGGTGTCGATCTGGAGCACCCCGGGTGCGATCTCGACGGCCACGGCGGCACCTCCCGTGCGGGGTCGGCGGGTCGGCGGTCCTCCGGGAGTATGCCCGGGTCGCCGGGGGTTGACGGGAGGTGCGCCCGTCCGCGAGTTTTGTAACGATCGATACAAAATTCCGAGACGGAGGTGCACGATGACCGACGACCTGGCAGGACGGGTGGCCCTGGTGACCGGCGGCAGCCGCGGGATCGGCGCCGCCATCGGCCGGAGGCTGGCCCGGGACGGCGCCGACGTGGCGTTCACCTACGTGCAGGCCGGGGCGAAGGCCGACGAGGTCGTCGCCGCCGTGCAGCGCGAGGGGCGGCGGGCCGTCGCCCTCCGGGCCGACGCCGCCGACCCCGACGCCGTCGTCGCCGCCGTCGACGACACGGTCGCCCGCCTGGGCCGGCTCGACGTCCTGGTCAACAACGCCGGCATCTTCCCCTACGGGCCGCTCGAGGAGGTCACCCGCGAGGAGGTCGACACCACGCTCGCCGTCCACGTCCGGGCCGTGTTCCTCGCCAGCCAGGCCGCCGCCCGGCACATGGGCGAGGGTGGCCGCATCGTCAGCATCGGCAGCAACATCGCCGAGAAGGTGCCCTTCCCCGGCGTCAGCCTCTACGCCATGTCGAAGGCGGCGCTGGTCGGCCTCACCAAGGGCCTCGCCCACGACCTCGCCGGCCGGGCCATCACCGTCAACCTGGTCGCCCCCGGCTCGACCGACACCGACATGAACCCCGCCGAGGCCCCCGCTGCCAAGGAGGAGCTCGCGCTCATCCCCCTCGGCCGCTACCTGCACCCCGACGAGATCGCCGCCGCCGTGGCCTTCCTCGCCGGGCCCGGCGCCGCGGGCATCACCGGCACCACGCTGGTGGTCGACGGCGGGACGGTGGCCTGATGGCCTGGCTGGTGCTCCTGCTCGCGGCCCTGCTGGAGCCCGTGTGGGCGCTGGCGCTGGAGCGGAGCGACGGCTTCCGCCGGGCCGGGCCCGCGGCGCTGGGCGTGGTGGCCGCCGCCGTGAGCTTCGTGCTGCTGTCGTTCAGCCTCCGCCACCTCCCCGTCGGCACCGCCTACGCCGTGTGGGTGGGCATCGGGGCGGTGGGGGTGGCGGCTGTCGGGATGGTGGCCCTGGGCGAGGACGCCTCGCCGCTCCGGCTGCTGTTCCTGGGGGCGATCGTCGTCGGCGTGGCGGGGCTGCGGTTCCTCGAGGCGTGAGGGCCTACGCTTCCGGGGATGGCGCCCCGGGGCCGACCCCGCAGCTTCGACCGCGACGTCGCGCTGCGCCGGGCCATGGAGGTGTTCTGGGAGCACGGCTACGAGGGCACGTCGATCGCCGACCTGACCACGGCGATGGGCATCAACGCCCCCAGCCTCTACGCCGTGTTCGGGTCGAAGGCCGACCTGTTCCGGGAGGCCGTCGACCTCTACAACAGGACCGAGGGCGGCGCCGGGTACCGGGCGCTCCACGAGGAGCCGACGGCCCGCGCCGCCGTCGAGCGGCTGCTGCGGGGCAACGCCGCCGCCTTCTCCGACCCCGCCACACCGTGGGGCTGCATGGTCGTGCTCGCCGCCACCAACACCAGCCCCGCCAACGACGACGTGCGCGCCTTCCTGGCCGACCTCCGCCGCGCCGACCAGGCCGCCCTGCGCGACCGGCTGGCCCGGGGCGTGGCCGACGGCGACCTGCCGGCCGGCACCGACGTCGACGCCCTGGCTGCCTTCTACGCAGCCGTCCTCAACGGCCTCGCCGTGCAGGCCCGCGACGGGGCACCGCGCCCGGCGCTCGACGCGGTGATCGATCAGGCGATGCTCGCCTGGCCGGCCTGACCTCGGCGTCCGGCCCCGGCCCCGGCCGCGTCGCCGGCCGCGTGGGCTCCCCGGCCGGGCCCGTTACCCTCCGGCGCGCGCCCCATCCGGACGATGTGAGCACGTGAGGAGGCAGCGTGGCCGAGAAGCGAGCGGCGACGAAGAAGGCGGCGGCGAAGAAGGCCTCGGGCCGGGGCTCGTCGTCGGGCTTCAGCGCCGAGGAGCGGGCGGCGATGCGGGAGCGGGCCCGGGAGGCCAAGGCCGCCGCCAACCGGGAGGCCGGCGAGCGCGACCTGCTCGCCAAGATCGCCGAGATGCCCGAGCCCGACAGGACGATGGCCGAGCGGGTGCACGCCGTCGTCAGCGCCACCGCCCCGGAGCTGGCCCCGCGGACCTGGTACGGGATGCCCGCCTACGCCAAGGACGGCGCCGTGCTGTGCTTCTTCCAGCCGGCGTCGAAGTTCAAGGCGCGCTACGCCACCTTCGGGTTCAACGACAACGCCCGGCTCGACGACGGGACCATGTGGCCCACGGCGTACGCGCTGACCGAGGTCGACGAGGCCACCGAGCAGGCGATCGCCCGGCTCGTGGCGCAGGCGGTCGCCGACGAGGGTTGAGGTGCCCAGAAGGGCTTGACCGTCACACCCTCTCGTTAACGTCGGGGACAGTGCACCGACAGCGCCCCGACGACAAGCCCCTCACCCTGTGGGACCCGGTCGACGACCAGGCCGCGCCCACGTGGTCGGTGGTCGAGCTGGCCGAGGCCATCTCGGGCGCCCTGCGCCGGTCGTTCCCCGACGAGGTGTGGGTCCGGGGCGAGATCCGCAACCTCAACCGCAGCAACACCGGCACGGTCTGGTTCGACCTGGTCGAGCCCGCCCCGGGCGGCGACCTGGCCCGCCCGGCGCTCGGGACGCTGCCGGTGGTGCTGTTCGACAAGGCGCGCCGCCGGGTCAACCAGCAGCTGCGCGAGGCGGGCGGCGCGGTCCGCATGGAGAACGGCACCGAGGTGCGGATCGGGGGCCGGGTCGAGTTCTGGGGGCCGAGGGGCCGGCTCCAGCTGGTGATGGCCGACATCGATCCGGCGTTCACGCTGGGTCGCCTGGCGCTCGACCGCGAGCGGCTGCTGCGCCAGCTCCGGGCCGAGGGCCTGCTCGAGCGCCAGCAGCGGCTGGCGTTCCCGCTGGTGCCGCTGCGGGTGGGGCTCGTGACGAGCGCGGGGAGCGCCGCCGAGCACGACGTGCTGCACGAGCTGCGCACCTCCGGCATCGGGTTCCGGGTGCAGCGGGTCGACGCCCGGGTGCAGGGGTCGGGGGCGCCCCGGTCGGTGGCGGCGGCGCTGCACCTGCTGGCGCTCCGGGCGGTCGACGTGGTGCTGCTGGTGCGGGGCGGCGGGTCGGCCACCGACCTGGCGGCGTTCGACAGCGAGCAGATCGCCCGGGCCGTGGCCGCCATGCCGGTCCCGGTGCTCACCGGCATCGGGCACGACGTCGACCACTCGGTCGCCGACGACGTCGCCCACGCCGCCTACAAGACGCCCACCGCCTGTGCCCAGGCCCTGGTGGCGGCGGTGCGGGAGTACGACGCCCGGCTGGGCGCGCTCTGGGACGCCGTGGCCGTGCACGCCCGCCGGTCGCTGGTGCGGGAGGACGAGCGGCTGCGCGCCGCGGCCCGCGAGGTGGCGTCGTGCACCAGGCGGGGCCTGCGGGCGGCCGACGGGATCCTCGCCACCAGCGCGGGTCGGCTGGGGCGGGCGGCGGAGCTGGCGCTCGACCGGGCGTCGCGGTCGCTGGCCCTGTCGTCGGCCCGGGTCGAGGCGGGGGCGCGGCTGCACCTGCGGTCCCACGAGGCCGCGGTCGAGGCGGCGGCCCGGCGGCTCGTGCAGCGGGCGCCGCAGGTGGTCGACGCCGCGGAGCGGCGGCTCGACGGGCTCGACGTCCAGGTGCGGGCGTTCGACCCGGCACGGGCCCTGGCCCGGGGGTGG